>CAZUHZ010000048.1:0-12720 GCA_964620895.1 uncultured Dysgonomonadaceae bacterium
TGGTAAATGCTGGCAATATTCAAAAAGACTGGGAGTGGGTAAATAAGCAAAACACCATGGGTGCAATAGTAGAAGATGCATCAGAGCGAACAGCTCTATTGGCGTTGCAGGGTCCTAAATCTGTTGAGCTTTTACAAAAACTAACCGATACCGATTTATCTGGTATTTCTTTCTACGCTTTCGAGTATGGCACAATTGCGGGAATTGAGCATGTAATTATATCCAATACAGGCTACACTGGTGCTGGAGGGTTTGAACTGTATTTTTATCCTGAGCACAGCGAAAAAATGTGGAATGCACTATTTGAAGCAGGTGAAGAGTTTGGAGTTAAGCCTGCAGGCTTAGGTGCAAGAGATACATTGCGTTTGGAGATGGGTTTCAATCTTTACGGAAACGATATGACCGAAGAGACCACACCACTGGAAGCTGGGCTTGGTTGGATTACTAAGTTTACAGAAGGCAATGACTTTATTGGACGCGATGTGCTCGAAAAGCAAAAAGCAGAAGGTGTTTCTCGCAAGCTTTGTGCATTCACATTGTGTGAAAGAGGCGTTCCACGCCAAGGATACAAGATTGTAAATGCCGATGGTGAAGAGATAGGCGAGGTAACATCTGGAACTATGTCGCCAATGATGAAAGTGGGTATTGGAATGGGTTACGTGAAGCCCGAATACACCAAACTTGGCACAGAAATATTCATTCAAGTTCGTAAGAGGAACTTGAAAGCGGAGGTGGTGAAAACTCCTTTCCGTAAATAATGCAATATAACAACGCAATATAAATCTCAACTGATAAATAAATTAGTCCTCTTCAATAGACTTCATACTAAAAATGTATCGGTTGAGTTTTTTTATTTAATTTACTTCTGTATCCTTGGATATAGAACGTATTTTTGTCACAAACTTCATGAAGCAAACTTTTTCTCACAAACATAATGCTTGTGGGTGAGTAAAAATAAATAGATGAATAAAAAAGTAAAGAAAATACGCGACCTACTTTTTGTAGTAGGAATGTTAGTATTATCCTGGATGGTATATAAAGTTGGTGTTGGCAATATTTGGGAAAATATAAAAGATACTGGCTGGTGGTTTTTTGCAATTGTCGGTATTTGGGCAGTTGTTTATACTTTCAATGGATTGGCTTTCCATGTAATACTTCGTGGAGGGAATGGATGCGAGGATGTTTCGCTTCTTCGCAAAATTAAATTAATGATTAGTGGCTTTGCCATTAATAGCATGACTCCTGTAGGACTGTTGGGGGGCGAGCCATACAAGGTGATTGAACTGAAAGAGTACGTTGGTATTGATAGAGCCACTTCAGGTGTTTTGCTTTCTACCATGATGCACTTTTTGGCACACTTTATATTTTGGATGGTTTCTGTTCCCATCTTTATTTTTGTAGTGCCTGTTATCCCTTTGGGGATTAAACTTGTGCTTTGGGGGGTTGTGATAGGTGGTTTGTTGCTTACCTATTGGGCTTTCACTGTGTTTAGAAAAGGATTGATTCGACAAGCAATACGTGTAGCTGCTCGCATACCTTTTGTGAAAAGGAAAGTGAGGGTGTATGCAGCTCAACATGCCGAGAGAATTGAAGTAATGGATAGCTTAACCTCAGATTTGTTTATCAACCGTAAAAAAGATTTCTTTCTCGCTCTCTCATTCGAGGTTACAGCTAGGTTTCTATCTAGTATAGAAATTATGTTTATGGCAATTCCATTAGGGTTTCACCTCACATTCTTTGAATGTGTTATTGTGGCAGCTTTTTCCTCACTGTTTGCCAATATACTTTTCTTCTCACCCATGCAATTGGGTACTCGCGAAGGTGGTTTTGGTATAGCTTTCAGTATGCTCACAATCCCCTTAGGTGTTGGTGTTTATGTTGGGCTGATAACTCGTATAAGAGAGATGTTTTGGATATCAATTGGCGTAATTCTTATGCGCATAAAACCATCAAAGAACGTTTAAACATAAATCATTTTCCGACTCATCCCCCCATCAATCACGAAGTTTTGTGCTGTTATAAAATCGTTTTTTTTATCAAAAAGAAATAGAATAGCCCGAGCTATATCTTCTGCATTTCCAACCCTACCTGAAGGGTGTTGCTGGTGGTCGCTTCTCGACAAGTCTGCTTGCTGAGCCAACGAAGCTTTTTTTATCCCCGACACATCAATCCAGCCAGGGCTGATGCAGTTGACCCTCACATCGGGAGCTGCACTCATAGCCAGAGCATGGGTAAGTGAAAAAATCCCACCTTTACTTGCCGAATATGCTTCGGTATTTGCTTCTGATTGAAATGCACGAGTAGAAGCCATGTTGATAATGCACCCTTTACTTTCTTTTAGATAGGGTAGTGAGTGCTTTGAGCATAAAAATGCTCCTGTTAAGTTGATGTTTATTACCTCTTGCCACTCATAAAGTGTTAGTTCTGCAATAGGCTTGTTGATGCTGATGGCTGCATTATTGACTAAGCCATAAAGGGCATTAAATTTTTCAACTGATTCGTCAATTGCACACCTTACCTGCTGCTCATCAGCAACATCTATATGGTATAGAGTGCAATACCTCTCGTCAACTTCAGTTTTCAGTTCATCCAGGGCTTCTATATCTTTATCAAATACAGATACACAATAATTTTGTTTTAGTAGCTCAAGAGAGACTATTCTTCCAATGCCTTGTCCGCCACCTGTGATAATGATATGTGGTTTCATATATGTATTGTTTTTGTTGGTTAGTCAAATATACAAAATTTTAAAAGTTTGATGCTTTATCTCCCTTAATAATATTTTTTTTAACTGATAACCTTACTTGAAATGATAACATCCTCATAAATTTTCGATAACTTTGTATCAAGTAAGCGATGATTGTACAAATATAGATAAAAGCTTATTATTTAATAAAGACAGTTGTTTGCAAAGGTGGCTCTTGTACCGATATCAATGGTGATAACAAACACCTTTATTATGTTAATATACAAGGAAACCCACCTTATATAGTTGTTTTATTTTATTTTTGTATAAGCTTAAGAATAGATTGACAGAGAAAGGATGAATAAAATATATTGGCTTATTTGCATAAGTCTGTTTTTTGTATTGCAAGTTTATGCAAATGACCCACCACCAACCGAGGTTAGAGCGGTTTGGTTGACAACAAACTACGGATTAGATTGGCCCACAAACAGAACTGATATAGATGTACAGAAGAGAGAACTTGTCAAGATATTAGATGAACTAAAGGAGTTTAATTTCAACACTGTTTTATTTCAAGCTCGCACACGTGGTGAGGTACTTTATAAATCTGTAATAGAACCAATGTCGTCAGTAGTGGCAACAGCAAAGCCCGGACAAAAAGCATTCGACCCCTTGCAGTTTGCAATTGAGGAGTGTCAGAAGCGTGGACTCGCTTGTCATGCATGGATAGTAACGTATCCGCTTGGTGGCAATAAGCATGTTAAAGGTTTAGGACAGCGTTCGGTTACACGCAAACAGCCTTCTATTGCTTTGCAGTATAAAGGCGAATGGTTTCTCGATCCGAGTAATCCCCAAACAGATGATTATCTGATTTCTATTGTTAATGAGATTGTTAGCAATTATGATGTAGATGGAGTACATTTCGATTATATACGTTACCCTGATAATTCAACTCGATTCCCTGATAAGGTTAGGTTTAGTAGGTATGGAAAGGGGGAAAATCTTTCTGATTGGAGAAGAGAAAATATAAACAGATTTGTAGCAAAGATGTACGATTCTGTTAAAAGTATAAAGCCTTGGGTGCAGGTTAGTAGTGCTCCATTAGGAAGGTACAGGCCTTTGAACAATAAACACGACGGATGGAATGCATACGAAACTGTGTTGCAAGATGCAGGGCATTGGATGATGAGTGGCAAGCATGATGCTCTCTACCCAATGATGTACTATCGTAACGACCTTTTTTATCCTTTTGCCGACGATTGGATGTTGCATTGTAATAATCGGATTATAGTGCCCGGATTGGGTGTTTATCAAATGACGGAGCTCAAGTGGCCCAAGGAAGATATAGTGAATCAAATGTCATATACACGAGAGAAAAGGATGTCGGGACAAGCCTATTTTCGTACCGAAAATGTTTTGACAAACCTGAAAGGAATTCTTTTCAATATCAGCGATTACTATAGATATCCAGCTAAGTTGCCAGCTATGAGTTGGCTGTCTGACACATTGCCCGACGCTCCATACGATTTGACTGCTGAAAAAGTGAAGGGTATATTCCAACTTAAATGGAAGAGTGATACAACTGAAAGAAGAAGTTATACAGTATATAGAACAGAAGACGAAAACTTCGAAATAAATAATGCGGCAAATATTATTGCTACTGGTATAAGAGAGACAATGTATGAGTTTTATGTAGAAGACAACGATGAGGCATATTATTATTTTGTAACTTCGCATGATGCTTATAACAACGAGAGTGTTATATGTCATCCTGCATTTTACTATCACTCAAAAACAATAAAATAAAGGGCGCAACACTTCAGTAGTTTTAAATATATACGACGCTAAGATAAAATTAAAATGGATAACGAAAAGATTCGCAAACAAGTAAAAGACGAATTCACAGAGTATCTAACGTTACGCAAACATCGCAAAACGTCAGAGCGTTATGCTATTTTGGATCATATATACTCTAAAAAAGGGCACTTCAATATGGATACCCTTTATAACTCTATGCTCGAGAATAGCTTTAGAGTTAGTCGCTCCACCTTATATAATACAATTGAGTTATTGTTAGATTGTGGCTTGGTCGTAAAACATCAGTTTGGTGCAAATGCTGCACAATATGAACGAGCTCATGGAAATGAAAATCACGACCATATCATATGTATTGACTGTGGAGAAGTGCGTGAGGCTGCTAGTAATCTTATTAGTGAAGAGCAGTTGAAAAAGATAAGAAAATTCAAGGTTAGTTATTATAGCATGTATATTTACGGTGTTTGTAGCAAATGTAGTTATGCACGTAGAATGAAATTAAATAGATTGAGAAGGAAATGAAAGTAGATGTATTGTTAGGCCTCCAGTGGGGCGACGAAGGAAAAGGAAAGATTGTAGATGTGTTAACCCCCAATTACAAGGTGGTAGCCCGATTTCAAGGTGGTCCCAATGCTGGTCACACATTAGAGTTTGAAAATCAGAAATATGTATTGCGCTCTATTCCTTCAGGAATTTTTCAGGGTGGCAAGATAAATCTCATTGGCAACGGTGTGGTTCTCGATCCAGCTCTGTTTCAGGCTGAGGTAGAGGCATTAGAGGCTTCGGGTCATTCACTTACAGATAGACTCTATATATCTAAAAAAGCTCATCTCATATTGCCTACACATCGCTTGTTGGACTGTGCTTACGAAGCTGCCAAAGGTGATGGTAAAATTGGCACAACAGGAAAAGGAATTGGTCCTGTTTATACCGACAAGATAAGTCGCAATGGATTGAGAGTTGGAGATATACTTCATAACTTTCAAGAGAAATACGATAAGGCAGTAAAGAGGCACAAAGAGATGCTTGACAATTGTGGTTTCAATTACGACAACCTTTTGGAACTCGAAGAAGAGTGGTTTGCTGGTGTTGAAAAACTGAAATCTTTTAAAATAATTGACAGCGAGAAGTTTGTTAATGATCAAATAGGTAAAGAGCACAGTGTTTTGGCTGAAGGAGCACAGGGTTCATTGCTTGATATTGATTTTGGAACCTACCCATTTGTTACCTCTTCAAATACTGTTTGTGCAGGAGCTTGCACAGGCTTGGGTATTGCACCACATAGCATTGGCGAAGTGTTTGGTATATTCAAAGCATACCTCACCCGTGTAGGTAGTGGTCCATTCCCAACAGAACTTCTTGATGAAGCAGGCAAAGAAATGGCTGTCAAAGGCAATGAGTTTGGTTCGGTTACAGGGCGTCCGCGCCGTTGTGGTTGGATTGACTTGGTGGCACTCAAATATACAATTATGATTAACGGTGTTACTCAGCTTATTATGATGAAATCTGATGTGCTTGATGCATTTGAGACCATTAAGCTATGTGTTGCCTACAACATTGATGGAGAACGTACAGAAGTATTCCCTTTTGAGTTGAACGAAGATGTAACACCCGAGTATGTAGAGTTGCCAGGATGGAAAGTGGACATGACAAAGATGCAGTCGGAGAACGAGTTCCCTGAAGAGTTCAATGCATTATTAACTTTCCTTGAAGAGGAGTTGGGAGTTCCTATCAAAATTGTATCAGTAGGTCCAGATAGGGCTCAAACAATTATTAGATAGAGGTTTTTGTGGTATGAGGTGTGTGGTATGTTTTTTGAGTATGGGATGCAAGGTCATTGAACGAAGTCGAAATGTCCGTTTTATTTTTAGCCTATCCTAATAGTCCTTTCATCACATTCAAAATGACAATGGGCAATTGGGGTGTGTGGTTTGGGGTATGAGGTATGAGTTTTGTTGTTATGAAATTGCGAATAGCTGTTAATGCAAATAAACAACGGCATGCTTTTTGCATAGATATAACTGATAAGAACTTAGAAGCAATAAACAATTAAAGAATAAGAATATGTATTGGATTTTATTTATCGGAATAGCGTTGATTAGTTGGTTAGTTTCATCTCAACTACAAAGCCGATTTAAGAAATATAGTAAAATACCATTGACGAATGGTATGACAGGAAAAGATATAGCAGAGAAAATGTTGCACGACAATGGAATTTTTGATGTGCAAGTTGTATCGGTGCGTGGTAGTTTGACTGACCATTACAATCCTGCCAACAAAACAATCAACCTAAGCGAACCTGTTTTTAATATGAGTAGTGTAGCGGCAGCAGCAGTTGCGGCTCACGAAACGGGGCATGCTATACAACATGCACGCGCTTATGCTCCACTCAAAATGCGTTCAGCATTAGTTCCTGCAGTCTCCTTTTCATCGAAATGGGTTACATGGATTCTATTGGGAGGAATATTAATGATTAATACATTCCCCGCGCTTATTTGGTTTGGTATCGCATTATTTGCAATGACAACCCTATTTAGCTTTGTGACACTGCCAGTAGAAATTAATGCTTCGCAACGAGCCTTGGTATGGTTGAGTACAGCGGGAGTTACCAATGTGAGAAATCATTCAGAAGCTCAAGATGCCCTCAAGTGGGCAGCATACACTTATGTGGTTGCTGCTTTGAGCTCGTTGGCTACTTTGATTTACTATGTAATGATTGCTATGGGCAATAGGCGTTAGTTTTAGTAATAAAAGAGCTAATACTTCGTTCCTCTCCTTTTTTGAATCAGTCATTTACTAATGTAAACTCCTGATTAAAAAACTTCGAAAGTCTTGTCTTTTCTTTTTCTTACTAATACTAAAATAGGACATGAGGTAAAAGATAGAGAACAGAGATAATAAGATGTTGGTCACTGAGCGGAGTCGAAGTGTGCCTTCAATCTATATTATAACAAGAAGAGCGAGTATGCTTCTTTGACAATTAGTTTTAGCAAAAGATATATAAAGACGAAAGAGGGTTGTTCAACAACTTCTTTCGTCTTTTTTTGTTATTATATTAACGACAAGCTTTTAGAACAAACTATAAACGAAATATAGCTATGAAGACAATATTAATAACTGGTGGCTCGGGAATGATTGGCAAACGACTCTCTGAATTGCTAATAGAAAAAGGATACGATGTAATATGGCTAAGCCGTGAAAGACATATAAAGGCTGATATACCACGCTATAGATGGGACCTTCTTAAAGGGCAAATTGACAAAGAAGCTTTGGAGGAAGCCGATGTAATTGTTCACTTAGCAGGCGTAGATATTGCTGACGGAAAATGGACCGAAGCACGCAAACGTATGATAGTGGGAAGTAGGGTGCGATCTGCTCAACTGATATTAGAAAAGCTACAAGAGATGGATACAAAAGTAGATGCTTTTATATCTGCATCAGCTATAGGATATTATGGAGCTGTTACTTCCGATAAGGTTTTTACAGAGGAGGATGAATATGCCGAAAACGATTTCTTGGGCGAGACATGCTACAAATGGGAGGAGCAAGCAAAGCAGTTTACCACCGAGTTGGGCATTCGTTCTGTAAGCATTCGCACTGGTGTTGTTTTATCAAAGGGTAGCGAGTTGATAAAAAAAGCTGTGCTTCCTACTAGGTTTTGGTTGGGTGCGCCTTTGGGAAAAGGTACACAATATATGCCTTGGATACATATAGATGATTTGTGTCAGATTTACTTAAAAGCAATTGAGGACGAATCTATGACTGGTGCATACAATGCAGTAGCCCCAGAGGACGCTACCAATGCCGAGTTTATGAAAACAGTTGCAAACGTATTGAAGAAGCCAATGTTTCTGCCCCCTGTTCCAGCATTTGTTTTTAAGCTGTTTTTAGGCGAAGCATCTCAAATAATATTAGAAGGTAGTCGCATCTCTTCGCAGAAGATACAAGATGCCGGATATGAGTTTAAACATAAAACCTTGCGCAGAGCGCTTAAGAATATTTTACTTAAATCAAAAAAGAGGTTGCTGTAAAAGAGGTTAGTTGTATGTGCTGTCTATCCTTCGCAATAATCGTTGTGGAGAATCAGATGGCACTATCATTCTTCGAACAGTCTGTAGTGGATAGATAGAATCTCTTTTGGCAAGCAGTATAAATGATAGTTTGAAATGTTTATCTAATTCCTCTGCCGCTTCTCTATTGTACACCCCATTTGGATATGCCCAATAATCGATGGGTTTGCCAATCATGTCCTCTAACTTCTTTTTAGGAGCATATACTTGCTTTTCCCAAATGGTGGAATCGTTATACTTCGTTGCCATTACATGATCCCAACTATGTAAGCCAATGGAGTGACCTCTGTCTGATAATTCTGCAATTTCATCACTACTCAAATAGTTTTTCTTGTTGTTGGTAACGGTCATTATAAAAAACACCCCTCTAAAGTTGCGTTTCTCCAATTCTGGTGCGGCTATGGTGTAATGTTCAGTTCTCGAATCGTCGAACGATATCATAAAAGGTTTCTCGGGTAGGCTGGCATTGTGCACCAAATAATCATACAATTCATCAGGCAATACAGAGTTGTATCCGCTATCTGCCATTATTTGCAAATGCGATGCAAATGCATCGGGACTGACAAAATAGACATCATTTCGCCCACCTTCTATACGATGATAGCAAAGAATGGGCACTTCTTTTTTCTCTAATATAACTTCTGCAGCATTTGCAACCTTCTCCTCAATAATGCTTTCCGCTTTTATTGAAATAGTGTCTGTCTCTTTTGAGATGTGAGCTTTGTTATCATCTTGTTTATTACTCGTATTAGATGTGCAGCTCATCAGCAATAGTGCAACTATGAATGTTGCTATAAGTTTGTTATTTGTTTTCATACTTATTGTAAAGATAAAGCCAATTGTTTTACAAAACGATTATTAGTCGATAAATGTTTGACAACTTTCTGTCAGACTATGAACATCCCTTTGTCGAATTTGTTGAATAAATAAAAGAATGTGCGTGCAAAATATATCCTCAATCACTATTGTTGGTTTAGATAGTGCCAACTATCCCGATTATAGAGCAGAGCTCATACAACTATACGCTCTTTCGTTTACTGAGGGAGAGCATGCTCAGCATATTCCTAGCGAAGCAATAGAGAGTTCGCTAGACGAAACTATGGCTGTGGGATTTGGTTTTATAGCTGTTCAGGAAAATAAATTGGGTGGAGTAGTATTGTCTCTGTCGCTGAAAAACGACACCAGTTTTCCTTTTGATAAGCACAAAGATATTGACCCTGCAAAAGCTATTTACATTGCCGAGTTAATGGTTCATCACCACTTTAGAGGACAGGGAGTTGCACAAAGATTACTCGAGCAAGTGTTTGAGTTGAGCCAAGCCAAGCATTATAACGATGCTGTGATAAGAGTGTGGGACAAAAACACCCCAGCAGTTTCACTCTACAAGAAGTTAGGCTTCGAAGAGATGGATAGTATCTTTCAAACAAAGTTGAGTAAAGAGACAAGAGAGCCTTTTGAAATGAGGAAGATATATATGCACAAAAAGTTGTAAATTAGAAGTGATAAGTCTCAAGTAGCTTCACCTATTTAACCCAATAATATTACTAAATATGAAGACATTAGTTGCCAAAACAATTCATCTACGCAATGGTACGTCAGAAGAAAAAAGAGCAGAAATACGTGAATACTTCCTTAAAACATGGAGTCTTGACGAGAAACTATATACCCAATTAGCTTCCGATGAAGTTTTTTATCGTCGTGGCGATCCGTTGCGCCATATCATCCTATTCTATTTAGGGCACACAGCAGCCTTTTTTGTTAATAAGCTTTTCTTAGCAAAGGCAATCGAGGCTCGCATCAATCCCGAGTTTGAATCAATCTTTGCTATTGGTGTGGACGAAATGAGTTGGGATGACCTTGATAACAATCACTACAATTGGCCCACAGTGGATGAGGTGCGCAAATATAGAGATAAGGTGAAAGAGGTAATTCTACAACTCATCGATGAAACCCCTCTTCGCTTACCCATAGTGTGGGACAATCCGTTTTATATTGTGATGATGGGCATTGAGCATGAACGCATTCATATCGAAACTTCGTCGGTGTTGATCCGTCAGCTTCCTTTGGATGAAGTGGTTGCTGGCAGGTTTGGCAAGATATGCCAAGAGCAAGGCGATGCCCCCTCAAATGAGATGCTGTCAATTGAAGGAGCCACGGTTGAAATGGGTAAGCCTGCAAATCATCCGCTCTACGGATGGGATAATGAATATGGCAGATTGACTGAAAGCGTAGCCGATTTTAAAGCTGCTAAATATTTAACCTCCAATCAAGAGTTCCTAGAGTTTGTGAACGATGGAGGGTATAAAAAGGAAAAGTATTGGACCGATGAGGGTTGGAAATGGTGCAGTTTTAAAGAAGCACAAATGCCTCTCTTTTGGAGAAATGAAGGCGATGAATATCGCTTGCGTTTGGTAGCAGAAGAGATACCCATGCCATGGAATTGGCCAGTGGAGGTGAATTATCTAGAAGCAAAAGCTTTTTGTAATTGGAAGTCAGAGAAGGCAGGCAAGACCTTTCGTTTGCCAACCGAAGCTGAATGGATGCGCCTTTACGAATATGTAGGTTTGTCGGACCAACTTGAGTGGGGCGATAAAGCACCAGGAAATATTAATTTAGAGTATTTCTCATCGCCATGTCCTGTTGATAAATTTGAGCAAGGCAAAGGTTTCTTTGATGTGATAGGCAATGTGTGGCAGTGGAGCGAAACCCCCATTACAGGATTTCCTGGATTTAAAGTACACCCCATGTATGACGATTTTTCAACCCCCACATTCGATGGTAAACATAATTTGATAAAAGGTGGCTCTTGGATTTCAACAGGAAACGAAGCCACCAAACATTCACGCTATGCTTTTCGGCGACACTTTTATCAACATGCAGGCTTTAGAATGATTGAGTCGGAAACGCCTGTTGAAATAGAGACGGGCGATTATGAAACAGACGCTGAAGTAACTATATCTTGCGAACAGAATTGGGGCGATAAATTCACCCTAAATCCTTCTTACTTTAAAGAGCTAGCAATTGTAGTGAAGACACTGCTCGAAGACAAACCCTTTAAAACACTACTCGATTTGAATGCCGATACAGGACGGTTTGCGTTTGAAATGGCATCTCATTTTGATGAAATAACAGCCTTAGATTTTTCGGCTCGCTTCATTCGTGTTGCCATTCAGCTACAAGAGCATGGTTTTATGCGCTATGTGATGAAAGATGAAGGTGAATTGGTTCATTACCGTGATGTTGTTTTAACCGACTTCGGATTGGGTGAAAACAAACATAATATTGTTTTTAAGCAAGACAATGCACAAAACCTAAAACCTATTTATAAAGGGTATGATGTGATTGTTGCACCCAATCTATTGGAGGAGTTGAGCAATCCTATAGAGTTTTTAGCTTCGATACATACTCGTCTCAACGAGGGTGGATATCTAGTTATTGCATCGACTTACGAATGGAAAGATGAGGTGAGAGAAAACTGGCTTGGAGGTTTCAAGAAAGATGGCGAGCCTGTAACATCGCTCGATGGAATGAAAGAGATATTGGGCGAGCATTTCAATCTCAAGCACATACCCATAGATTTAGAGTCGAAAGTGAAGCTGTCGTCGCGCATAAAAATAGATAAGCTGTCGGAGGTTACTCTGTGGAAGAAGAAGTAGTGTGATTACTAATTGATGTTTCAAACTTATTCTTATTGTGTAGTGCTGGTTTCATTTGCAGTGCCCAAAACACCCCCAATGAAATAGCGATTAATTTCACGGACATGCATAATTTAAAACAGGATTCGTCTCACAACAACAGAGAAGTTTAATCTCCAGCACTTGGCTGTAGTTTATAATCCATCATTCTCCCAGCTTTCTGCTCTCTTATTTGCGAAATATACTAAATTGTGGGTTAGTTGCTCTAATTTCCAATTGCGAGATAATGAATAGGAAGGCTTGTAAACAATTCTTAATTGTAAAATATGTGAAATGGGCGTGCCGAATAAGGATGTGCAAAAGCAATAATAGTGTAAAATGTTTATAGTATGCGGTTTGCGAAATATGAAATAGAATTGGCAAAGTAGATTATGCAGATTGGAGTCTGTCGAGATGATGGTAGGATGTCTCATCGGTTAAATCGTCTAAATGCAATTTGGATTCAGGAAGAGTC
>CAZUHZ010000049.1:0-12448 GCA_964620895.1 uncultured Dysgonomonadaceae bacterium
TATCTTTGCATCCGCTTTGCGCAATCTCTGTTGAGACGGTCTCTGACATATTGCGTTACAAGAACGTTAAACATTAACATAAAGCTTTAGCAATCATGGATTTAATGAAGGTAGCAGTGGATTCTTTCGAAACTCAAAAGAAAGACTTCCCAAAATTTAAAAGTGGTGACACAGTAACGGTTGCATACCGTATTGTTGAAGGAACCAAAGAGCGTATCCAGCTCTACAGAGGTGATGTACTAAAAATTAGTGGAAAAGGAGATAACAAACGTTTTACAGTACGCAAAATGTCTGACAACATTGGTGTAGAAAGAATCTTCCCAATGCATTCACCTTTTATCGAAAGTATCACTGTAAATAGCGAAGGTAAAGTACGTAGAAGTAAAATTTACTATATACGTAAACTGCGTGGTAAAAAAGCACGTATCAAAAAGAAAAGATTCTAAGAAAATCTTATATAATAATATATACAAAAAGACTGCTTCAATTAAGAAGTGGTCTTTTTTGTTGAAAACACGAACGGTTTTGTCTTTATACAGTCCCACTTACAAATCGAAGCATTTATTGCGAATTAGACTACACTTATCAAGCAAAAACTGGCTTTACGGGTTAAAAATCAAATCCTACTGGTACGAAACGGCAATCATAGCATGAAATTCAAATCTACCGAGTAGGATTATGCGATTATTGCATGAAACTCAAATCCACCGTGTTGGATTAGTAAATCATGACATGTAATTTAAATACACCGTATAAGACTCGACAACAATGGCATAAAACTCAAATCTACTGCCGTGCAAATTATGAAATGAGATGAAACTCAAATACACCACCATGGAAATGATAATAATGATGTGAAAGTCGTATCAACGACGAACGAAATGAGAAGAAAGAGATGAATGACATTTCTAGGAGTCACGAACTACTATTATTGAAGTTGACAGAAGGTTATATTAAAACAGATAGATTTTATAAGCAATCGATGCCTATTTCCAAAAGCTTGGAATAAAAAGCGAGAGCACCGTAAATATTTCTAAGCGACCAACAAGCATAAGCATAGCCATATAAAGCTTTGCGAAGTCTGTGAGGTTGGCAAAGTTGCCAGCAGGACCATTCGACCCTAAGCCAGGTCCAACATTGCTAATAGCTGTTATAGATGCACCAACAGCTTCATCAAAAGTCATACCTGTAAGGCTTAACACTAAGAAACTTATGAAAATAAGCAATATGTACAAGAATGTAAATGCAAGAATTTTAGAAACAATAGGTGTAGGCACTACAGATTTGTTCATCTTTACAGGTAAAACTGCAGCAGGATGCACTTGTCTCTTAAATTCGACAAGTGTGTTTTTAACCAAGACAACTAATCGCGATATTTTTATTCCACCCGATGTAGATCCCTCGCATGCACAAAAAATCATCAAGGCAAGAAAGAGGAACCAATAGAATTGTCCCCAAATCAGGTAATCATATACAGCAAACCCACTGGTAGTAAGGATGGAAACTACCTGAAACAAAACAGTTCGGAGGGTATATTCTAGCCCTTCCATTTTCCCAGTAAGCAGCAAAGTTGTTGTCATGAAAGCTGTAAAGACAACAATAATAGAAACATACCATCTAAACTCTTCGTCGTGAAAAATACGCGAAGATTTCTTTCGTACAAGCAGATAAAGAAGAATAAAGTTTGTTCCACCAAGGAACATCAACAAGGTCACAACATACTCAATATAAGCAGAATTAAAAAAGGCAATGCTTGTTTGCTTAGTTGAAAAACCGCCAGTTGAGATACTAGTTAATGTGTGGCATATTGCATCGAAAGCACTCATAGGTCCCAACCAAAGTAACAAAAAACCAATAACTGTAAAACCCAAATAGGTAAGAGATATCAATTTAGCAATTTTACTAATCCGTGGCGTGATCTGTTGATTCTGCATAAATCCAGTCATCTCTGCATCGAAAAGCTGAATTGCTCTGCCTCCAAAAAGAGGCAAAAATGCCATCACAAACACAACAATACCTATACCTCCAACCCACTGTGTGAGACTTCTCCAAAAAAGCAAGGACTTGGGAAATCCTTCAATATTTAGAATTGCCGAACTACCAGTAGTTGTGAAACCACACATTGTTTCAAAAAAAGCATCGGGTAGATGGGTAATAGCACCACTGAGATAATAAGGCAACAATCCAAAAACTGTAAGAAAAACCCAAATAAGTGTAACAGTCAAAAAGCCCTCGCGTTTAGTTATTTCCTCCCCTTTTTTACCAAAGGTAATAAAGCGCAAAATCAATCCAACAAAAAGTGTAATAGCAGCTGATATGTAAATATTTGAGGTAACAGACTCTCTGTATATTTCACCAATTAAAGCAGCTAAAAGCATCAAGACTGACTCCACAATCAAAACAAAACCAAGAATGTTTGAGACAAAATAGGTGTTTATTGTTTTCAGTCGTGCCACAAAAAGTCTGATTATATTTAATTGAAAAAACTCTCAATATTCTTCATTGAATGATGCAAAAAGAAAACTACCACCTTATCATAAGGTTCAATCAATGTTTCACCATCAACCAACATAGGCTCACCATTCCTTATAAGAGCACCAAAAGTTATATCAGAAGGCAGCCTAAGGTTCTTTATTATTTTTTTAGTTACTTTCGAGTTTGGATGTGCCACCACTTCTCCCACATTTGCATTAGCAAATGCTAGGTTTTTTATATTAGAAGCATCACCCTGTAAAAGCAACTCATATATCTTGCTAGCAGCAATTAATTTCTTGTTGATAACGGTGCCGATATCAAACTTTTCGGCAAGACTTATATAATCCAAGTTTTCAACTTCGGCTATTGTTTTCTTCACGCCGTGCTGCTTTGCTGCTATACATGCAAGAATGTTTGCCTCAGAACTCCCTGTAAGAGCTATAAAAGCATCAGCCTCTCCTATTCCTTCATTGACCAGCAATTCAGTGTCGCGACCATCACCCAGAAACACAGTCACATTAGAGGGTGTTTTCTCTACCAACATCTCTGCACGTTCACGATCTTTCTCTACAATTTTTACATTTATATTATCGGGCAGATACTTCACAGTTTGCAAAGCAATTCTACTCCCACCCATAATAATGATGTTTTTGGTTGTAAAAGAGGTTTTACCCATAATCTCTGGCAACTCTTCAAGATTTTTTCTTAGTGTAGTAAAGTATAGAATGTCGCCTGGCAATATCTGATCTTTACCCTTAGGGATAAGGGTATGATTGTTACGTTTAATGGCAACTACATGAAAGCTCTTGTTTTCTGGTAGAAGTTCGTAAATATAACGGCTCGATATAGGTGAATTTTCTCTAATCTTAGCACCAGACAAAATGATAGAGGCATTACACAGCTCCCACCATACTCTAGTCCAAGGGTTTTTAAGAGCTGAAACAATCTCTTTAGCAGCCATCATTTCAGGATAAATCATAGAATTCACACCTAATTCCTCAAAGAAATCAATGTTCTTAGGCAACAAGTACTCATAATTGTCAATCCTAGCAAGAGTTTTTCTAGCTCCTAAATTGGAAGCAAGCATGCACGCTGTTATATTTTTAGACTCCTCAGTTGTTACAGCTATAAAAAGATCTACGTTTTTTACTTCAGCATCTGAAAGGTCTTTCAATGAAGTGCAATTTCCAACGCGCAACAATAATTCAACATTATCTTTAATAGTGTTCAATCGCTCTCTATCCTCATCCATCAAGATGATATCATGATTCTCTTGCACCAACAATTTTGCTAGATGAGTACCAACAGCTCCAGCTCCTGCAATTATTATCCTCATATAATTTACAACTATACTCCTACTTCTTTAGGTCTCTAATTTTAATCAATGACTCAAGTATCCCCTCTTCGTCTAATTTACAAAAATGCATCAAATCCTTGATTGATCCATGCGTTACAAACTCATCGCTAATTCCTAAGCGGTGAACGCTTAAGTTTTTATAGCCATTGTCTGCAAAAAACTCTAGTACTGCACTACCCATACCCCCTTCAATTGATCCATTTTCAAGCGTTACAATAGTGCTGTAATTTTCAGCAACCTCAGTCAAAAGTTCTTCATCAAGGGGCTTTAAAAACAACATATCGTAGTGGGCAATATCCATATTGTGAGCTTTTGCCTTTTCTATAGCAGATGCTGCACTATTACCAATAGTCCCAATGGAAAGCAATGCAATGTCTTTGCCATCTTTCAATTTTCGTCCTTTACCAATAGGAATTATCTCCATTTCGTTTTTCCACTCTGCAAGTTCGCCTTTTCCTCTAGGATATCTAATTACAAATGGTCCCGAGTTGCCATAAACGGCTGTAAACATAAGATTGCGAAGGTCGTGCTCATTGTAAGGAGCCGATATAACTAAATTTGGAACAAAACGCAGATACGCTAAATCGAAAACTCCATGATGAGTAGCTCCATCTTCGCCAACCAAACCTGCTCTGTCAAGACACATAATAACCTTGAGTTTTTGCAAGGCAACATCATGAATAACCTGGTCATAAGCACGTTGCATAAAAGATGAGTATATATTACAAAAAGGAACAAGTCCCTCTTTTGCCATACCCGCCGAAAAAGTAACCGCATGAGCTTCTGCTATTCCCACATCAAAAGATCTTTTGGGGAACTTCTTCATCATGTATATCATCGAACTTCCTGTTGGCATAGCAGGAGTAACACCCACAATCTTCTCATTAATGGTTGCAAGTTCAGTTAAAGTATGCCCAAACACATCTTGATACTTCATTGGTTGCCCCTTCTTGCGCTTAACTATTCGCTCTCCTGTATCTTTATTAAATAAGCCAGGAGCATGCCAAACTGTTGCTGAATCTTCTGCAGGCTTATATCCTTTACCTTTTGTAGTGCGAATATGCAACAGCTTAGGACCTTTCATATTTTGTATATTACCTAAAATACGAATAAGCGAAGGCAAATCGTGCCCATCTACCACACCAAAATAACGTATATTGAATCCTTCAAACATGTTTTGCTGACGAGTCAATAGCGACTTTAGGCTATTGTTGAAGCGAAGTATAAAATTCTTCTTCTCATCATCAATCAGGTTTCTTCTTTTAAACTGCTTATAAATACCAAAACGCATTCTATTGTAAAGAGAGGAGGATGTCATTTTTACCAGATACTCCTTCATGCCTCCAACGTTGGCATCTATCGACATATCATTATCATTCAGAATAATGAGCAGATTGTTTGGTTGAGACGACACATTATTCAGTCCTTCAAAAGCCAACCCCCCTGTCATTGAGCCATCGCCAATTATAGCAACTACATGCTGATCAGACTGGTTTTGCAGGTTTGCAGCCACAGCCATGCCCAGCGCAGCCGATATAGACGTTGATGCATGCCCAGCGATAAAAGTATCGTATTCGCTTTCTTCTGGATTTGTAAATCCAGATATACCTCCAAACTTACGATTGGTATGAAACTGATCGCGACGACCTGTCAGTATTTTGTGACTATAAGCTTGATGGCCTACATCCCATACCAATCTGTCGTAAGGTGTGTTGTATAAATAATGTAGGGCAACAGTAAGCTCAACTGTGCCTAAACTAGAAGCAAAATGTCCTGGATTGTGTGATAACTGATCAATGATAAACTCTCTCAACTCATTACAAACAAGAAGAAGTTGATCCATAGTCAAACTTTTCAAATCATCGGGACTATTTATATTTTTCAGTAACTCCATGCAATTTTTATTTCATTTATCCCAAAAAAAGTTTATTAGAAGCTCATCTTCTAATAAACTATAAGTACATGAGCACTAGGAATTAATTGCCCATGTCAGACAAGAATTTAATTCTAACCAATCTTATCTCCTCCTCTTCATATTCTGATAATTCTTCAATTGCCTCGTCTATATTGTCCGTTTCAGCCTCTTGAAAATAAGCATATATATCTTCGAGAACATCTTGATCCATCACTTCGTTTAAAAAGTAATCAACACTTATTTTTGTTCCAGCATATACAATTGCCTCAATTTCTGTAAGAAGCTCTTCAAAATCGAGACCTTTTGATTCAGCTAAATCGTCGAGAGCTACCTTACGGTCAATTCCCTGAACAATAGAAACCTTCAGCTTTGATTTGTTTGCAACTGTTCTAACACGCAAATCTTCAGGACGCTCAATTTCATTCTCATCAACGTGCTTTTTTATCAGCTCTACAAACTCTTTGCCATATCTTTTTGCTTTACCTGCACCTACACCAGGCATATTTTGCAACTCTTCTATCGTTATCGGATAAGTAGTTGCCATAGCCTCTAGCGAGGGGTTTTGAAATATGACATACGGAGGCACATTCAGCTTTTTCGATAATTTCTTTCTCAAATCTTTCATCATCGAAAACAGCGCAGGATCTACTGCACCAGTACTACCACCTCCACCAAAGGCAGCATCATCATCGTCTAAGTTATCTTCCATATCCGAAAAATCCTCTTTATTTATTTTGAAAGAGACAGGTTTCTTTAAAAAGTCTTTCCCTTTCTTGGTTATTTTTAGTAGCCCATAGTTGTCGATATCTTTTTTTAAATAATGTTCTATCAGTCCACAGCGAATTACTGTGTCCCATGTAATAGCATCTTCATCATCTCCCGATCCGAACTCTTCCAATTTATCGTGTCCAAATGTTTCAATTTCTGATGTCTCTTCTCCTGTAAGGAAATTAATAATGTAATCGGTTTTATGCTTCTCTTTAAGCACTTTTATTGCTTCTAATACCGTAATTAATAGCTCTTTTGCTTCCACTCTTATTTTTGGATTTAAACAGTTATCACAATGCCCACAATTACTTTGATCATAATCTTCTCCGAAATAATGTAAGAGAAACTTCCTTCGGCAGATAGATGTATCAGCATAAGATGCTGTTTCATTTAGTAATTGGCGACCTATTTCTTGTTCTGCAACGGGTTTCCCCTGCATGAAACGTTCTAATTTTTGTAAATCTTTCTCAGCGTAAAATGTAATGCATTTTCCTTCACCTCCGTCTCGCCCAGAACGACCAGTTTCTTGATAATAGCCTTCAAGACTTTTAGGAATATCATAATGAATTACGTAACGCACATCAGGTTTATCAATGCCCATTCCAAATGCAATAGTTGCAACTATTACATCTACATCTTCCATCAAAAAAGCATCCTGATTGGCACTTCTAGTTGCTGGATCCATGCCTGCATGATAAGGCAATGCAGGAATATCATTGGCTTGCAATATCTCAGCAAAGTTATTTACCTTCTTTCTACTAAGACAATATACTATCCCTGATTTTCCTTCTTGTGAAAGGATATATCTTATAATATCACTGTCAACATTTTTAGTTTTTGGGCGAACTTCATAATATAAATTGGGTCTGTTGAATGAAGACTTAAATACAGCTCCATCAACCATGCCCAAGTTTTTTTGAATATCGTCTTGCACTTTAGGAGTTGCTGTTGCTGTAAGTGCAATCACTGGCTTCACTCCTATTTCTGTAATGATAGACCTTATTCTTCTATACTCGGGTCTAAAATCGTGTCCCCACTCAGAGATACAGTGAGCTTCATCAACTGCATAAAATGATATGGGTATTTGGCGTAAAAAATCGATGTTAGATTGCTTGGTCAGTGACTCGGGAGCTACATATAACAATTTTGTTTTACCAGCAGTTATATCTTCTTTCACTTTTTCTATTTCAGCCTTATTGAGCGAGGAGTTTAAAAAATGAGCTAGACCATCTTTATCGCTATGATTTCTGATTGCATCCACTTGGTTTTTCATGAGTGCAATAAGTGGCGATATAACGATAGCTGTTCCGTCAAGCATTAGCGCTGGCAATTGATAGCATAAGGATTTTCCGCCCCCTGTGGGCATTAGCACAAAAGTATCCTTCTGATTCAATACGCTTTCAATTACTCTTTTTTGATTACCTTTAAAAGTATCGAAGCCAAAAAATTGTTTTAATTTTTTGTGTAACATCTCTTTGTCCTTTTCATAATTATGGTGGAAGTTTATTTTCAGTTTGATTTGATATGTTTTTTCATCATCTGTTGAAACAACGTTAATCTTTTAAACTTCCATAGTGTTTAATTTTAGACTAAGGTAAGAGATAAAAATTGAATATGGAAAAAAGAGATTGTTAAAGATTGGTTTTTTATTATTTTACACGCTCTTTTTTGACTATAAAAATTTACTAACCACTCTTTTTCACTAATTAATACTCAAAAGCAGTTTGCAAATCACAACTCACATAGTGCCTGCTAGAAAACCCCTTGTTTTAAATGTTTGATAATAAAAGGGCAAAGACAAGGCTTTTGTCCCGATAGATATCGGGACGAGAGTAACACAGTATTTGCCGTTTTATTGCAAAAACCACATAAGATTATGTTGTCAGAGATATAATTATCCCGTACATATAACCCTTAAGCTACCCGTAAATTTTCAATATTTGATTTTTTAAACTTATTGACTGCATAATCATAAGTGATATGCAGTTTTGTATCCTTTTCACTTGGCATCGAAAACATAGAATCCATCATGATAGCCTCTACAATTGAACGAAGCCCTCGTGCACCTAACTTAAACTCGAGCGCTTTATCAACAATAAACTCATAAACATCTTCATCAAACGTAAGCTCTATTTTATCCATCTCAAAAAGCTTTATGTATTGTTTTGTGATAGAATTTTTTGGCTCGGTCAAAATTCGCAACAGCGCATCCTTGTCCAATGGGTTTAAATAGGTAAGTACAGGCAGTCGTCCAATAATTTCTGGAATCAAACCAAAAGATTTTAAATCTAAAGGAGTAATATACTGCATCAAGTTTTTACGGTCGATGTGAGCTGTATCTTTACTCGCTGAGTATCCCACTACCCTTGTGTTAAGACGTTGAGCAATTCTCTTCTCTATACCATCGAAAGCACCACCACAAATAAAAAGAATGTTCTTAGTGTCCACCGCAATCATCTTTTGATCTGGGTGCTTACGCCCCCCTTGAGGTGGAACATTTATAATAGAACCTTCCAACAACTTCAAGAGACCTTGCTGAACTCCTTCGCCACTCACATCACGAGTAATAGAAGGGTTGTCACTCTTACGAGCTATTTTATCTATTTCGTCAATAAAAACAATACCTCTTTCTGCTGTAGGCACATCATAATCTGCAGCTTGCAACAATCTGGTAAGAACGCTCTCTATATCTTCTCCCACATAGCCAGCTTCAGTAAGCACAGTAGCATCAACAATAGTTAGAGGCACCTTCAGCACTTTTGCTATAGTGCGTGCAAGCAAAGTTTTACCAGTTCCGGTAGATCCAACCATAATAACATTCGATTTTTCGATCTCAACATCATCCTCAACATCTACTTGCAACAATCGTTTATAATGATTGTACACTGCTACCGACAAATAGCGTTTAGCATCATCTTGACCAATGACGTACTGATCAATAAATGATTTTATCTCTATTGGCTTTGGCAGACTGCTTAAAGTGAAGCCAGGGTCAGACTTAACTGGTTTCTTTATCGACTCATCAACAATACCATGAGCTTGCTCAACACACATATCGCAGATATGACCAGTTACCCCAGCAATTAATAAATTTACATCACTATCGGGTCTGCCACAAAAACTGCAGTAATTTTTATTAGGATTTTTCTTTGCCATTCTAAAATTAGCTCTTACTTATTTTATTTTTTCTTCTTATTTTTCACAAGCACGTCATCTACCATTCCGTAATCTTTAGCTTCAGAGGCTGTCATCCAGAAATCTCTGTCAGAATCTCTTGCCACTTCTTCAATTGGTTTGCCCGAATGTTTAGAAATAATAGCGAACAACTCTTGTTTCACTTTTGCAATTTCGCGTGCTGTAATTTCAATATCCGATGCCTGTCCTTGCACACCACCCAGTGGCTGATGAATCATTACACGTGAGTGAGTTAGCGCAAAGCGCTTCTTTTCGGCTCCTGCAACTAACAGCACCGCTGCCATTGATGCGGCAATACCTGTACAAATTGTAGTTACATCGCTCGATATAAATTGCATTGTATCGTAAACACCGTAACCAGCATACACCGAACCACCTGGCGAGTTTATATAGATGGATATATCTTTACCAGTATCAGCCGAGTCTAAATAAAGCAATTGAGCTTGAATTACATTAGCTGTATAATCATTAATTTGTGTTCCGAGAAAGATAATCCTATCCATCATCAATCGCGAAAAAACATCCATTTGTGCAACATTCAACTGACGCTCTTCAATAATAGTAGGAGAGATGAAGTTACTAGTAATACCAGGACCTGCTGATTCACTTGTTATTTTGGTGTAGTCGTCCAATGCCAGACCATTCATTCCTAAATGATGTACTGCGTAATTTCTAAAATCTTTTTTCATATTTTTATTCTTAAAACCAATCCTTAGATTGCTGTTGTTTTATATTGCTACTGTTTAGTGTGCAAAGTGCAATAAAACAGATAGTTTACAATTTATGTATCAAACGATAAAAAAGCAGAAAGCTTCCACCCGTTAGAAACATACAAGTAACAAAGTTAAGAATTTAATTTATAAATTCTGCAATTCAACTTTGTAATTGCTTTTCAACTGTAAAAGCCTTCTGCGCTATATGTAAATATAAGAGGGTAGCTCTAGTCTTCCGACTTATTTTCGTCTTCTTCGTTTTCTTTTTCCTCCTCTAATACTTCTACTTTTTCTTCAGTCTCTTCTTCAGCCTCTTCTGTCTGTTGATTTTCTTCTGCTGCAAGTTTAGAAAAATCCTCAGAAGCGATTGCAATCTCTTCTAGAGTTACGCTTTCTTTCATCCAAGAAGCAATTTTGTTTTCAATTACTCTTGAAAACAAACCTTTCACCGTCTCTTCATTTTCAAGCATTCTCTTCACATAATCTTGCAACATTTCTGGTGGAAGATTACTCATCCCATATTGTGCAAATTGTAATTGAGCTACTTGCGAAGCAAGCTCCTGTACATCCGAGGCTTCCGTTTCAATATCATTGTCGGTAACAATCTTTTCCTTGGCAAGTTGATATTTAATATCGTTCAAAATATTTGGAAAATCTTGCTCTATCAATTCGTCGGTAGCTTGCTCATTGGTCATCTTTAACCATTTCTTCAAAAAAGCTTCAGGAAATTCTATATCTTCCATTTTTTCGAGAATTGCTTTTCTGACCTCTTTCATAAAGAAATAATCAGCATCGGGAGCGAATTGATTGCTCAACGACTCCTTTATTTTAGCTCTAAACGACTCCTCATCCTCAGCAACTCCCTCACCCAAAACCTTGTCAAACATTTCTTGGTTCAACTCAGCCTCTTTAAAACGTGTTATCTCCTCAATAATAAATTTAAAGTCGGAAGTTACATCAGCAACATCTTCTTTTTTAATATTTAAAAAAGAAGCTATTTCGGCTTCATTGTCATAAGCTTTTTTAGGATTGATAATCACCTCGTCGCCAGCGTTTGCTCCAACAAAGCGATTTTTTGTCTCCTCATCATTTTTGATATACGATGGCATTAAAATGGCATTCTCAACAACTATACCATCCTCTTTTGGCTCACCATCTTCCAACTCTATAGCTTTACCTTTTATAAGGTCAGTTTCCAATGCCGATTCTTCAATCTTATCATACGTGCCAAAGTTTTGCTTGTAACCCTCTATTTGCTTTTCAAGCAATTCATCTTCAAGTGTCACTTTGTATAGTGGCAAAACATCCTCTTTGTCAAACGTTATGTCAAACTCAGGAGCTAAGCCTATTTCAAACTCAAAAGTAAACTGCTCACCTTTTTCAAGATCGAGTTTCTCTTCTGGGTCATCTTTTGGTAATGGATCTCCTAAAACAAGAAGTTTGTTTTCTTGAATATAGTTAGATAAAGATGAGTTTATCAACTTGTTCATCTCTTCTGATAGAACAGCTGTTCCATAAAGTTTCTTTACTACTCCCATCGGCACTTTGCCAGGACGGAAGCCTGGAATACTTGCATTACGTCGATATTGATTCAACGCTTTATCTACATTTCCTTGAAAATCGGCTCTTTCCATTTCTATGGAAATAACACCGTTTACATTATCAGTTTTATTGAGCGTTACATTCATCCCAATGATTTTATTTATTATGTTAGTTTAAATTCTATATTTGTATCGAAGAAACATTGACGTTTGAAAATCAAACGATTTGGAACAGTTTCATTATTTTAGTTCAGAGGTGCAAAATTAATTTTATTATTCCAATATCCAAAAAAATAACTCATCTATCTTCTATTCCTAACATTTAACAGCATATTATTGAGTAGTTGTTATATTAAATGATTTTTCATGCAGCAAAAACTACAGCTATACGTGAACATCTACTCCCAATTGTGGGTTTAATATAACTGTCGGAAAGTTGCAGATTACTTGTTAATGTTAAATCTTCATCGTTTACCTACTCTAT
>CAZUHZ010000050.1:0-12158 GCA_964620895.1 uncultured Dysgonomonadaceae bacterium
GAGCTTTTCATCACGTTGGAAACCTACTCCGGAACTCTGTCATTTCAGATACGCATGTAAGGAGTATGCCCAACTTCTCTAGCATGGTCTAATAGATCTATCGTTGCACTCAAGATAACAATAGAGATGTGGGGGTATGCGGTGTGGGATGTGGGGTGTGGGGTATGAGGTAGAGAAAATTCATGAATTTTCTCTACTAGTCAATAACACAACACATAACCCATACCTCTCTTTACACCACACACCTAGCGCTCGCGCGCAGACATTTGCCTGTGACTTTTACTATGTATACAATAACAAAAAGCCCATTGAATTATTCAGTGGGCTTTTTGTTGTCTTATTTCGCTAAAAACGTAAATAATACGGGTTAAGTCAACCAAACTTTTTCAACACACTCCCCATCTTCTTTTTAATCTCTTTGGTACACAAATTGCCAATGCTACCTTGATGGGTGTGATTTACCTCTTTGTTAGAAACAAATTGGTTGTTTTGCACCTCTTGCCCTACTTCTATATAAGCATTGCGAAAAGGAGTGCCGCTAAGCACACGATTATTTACCTCTTCTACCGTAAATAGGTAGTCGTACTTGGCATCATCTAAGATGTTTTTGTTGACAGATACATTCTCCAACATAAAACAAGACATCCTTAACAATTCCTTCAATGTTTCTATAGCAGGGAACAACACCTCTTTGAGCAGTTGATAGTCGCGATGATATCCATGAGGTATATTTGTTGTCATTAGTGCCAACTCGTTGGGCAGGCTCTGCAATCTATTGCTATAGGCGCGAATAAGCTCCCACACATCGGGGTTTTTTTTATGTGGCATAATGCTCGACCCAGTTGTAAGCTCCTGCGGATAAGATATAAAAGCATAGTTGCCCGAAAGGTACATACAGTTGTCATCTGCCAGTTTATTGAGCGTAAAAGCAATGTTCGACATTGCTTGCGAAAGTATCCGCTCTGTTTTACCTCTTCCCATTTGTGCAGCAACCACATTGTAATTCATGGTAGCAAAGTTCAGCTCCTGCGTTGTTATTTCTCTATCGATAGGAAACGAACTGCCGTAACCAGCCGCAGAACCCAAAGGATTCTGGTTTGCCACATTCCATGCAGCTACCAATGTATGCATATCGTCGATAAGTGTTTCGGCATAAGCACCAAACCACAAGCCAAAGGAGGAGGGCATGGCAATCTGTCCGTGGGTATAACCTGGCAGTAAAACATCTTTATGCTCTTCACTTAAGTCTTGCAATAAATCAAAAAGCGTAACAACTCCATCTTTAATACTCAGAATTTCATCTTTCAAGAAAAGCTTCAAGTCAACCAACACTTGATCGTTGCGTGAACGCCCCGAATGAATTTTCTTGCCAATCTCCCCTAGCCTATTTATCAACATCGACTCTACTTGAGAGTGTATATCTTCGGCATCATCATCCAGCGCAAAATTTCCTTGTTCTACCTCTTTTAATATGTTGTGAAGTTCGGCACGCAACATCTTCTCTTCTTCGGGCTCCATCAGTCCTATCTTTGTGAGCATTTTGATATGTGCCAACGAGCCAATGATATCGTATTTTGCCAATCGCAAATCGAGCTCTCTATCTTTACCAACCGTAAAGTTTAAGACTGCTTTGTCGGCATCGAAGCCTTTGTTCCAGATTTTTGACATTGTAATATAGTTTTAATTCTTTTTTCTGATTGCTCAGTTATCTCCCTTTGTATATTGCCGTTAATTCGTTGATAAATGTGATATAACCATCAATACCTTGTTTCAACTCTTCGACGAGCACAAACTCATCGGACTGGTGAGAACGTTCCGATTCGCCAGGCCCCATTTTCATGGCAGGACAATTGAGGCGCATCCAGTCTGAAGTGGTGGGCGAAACATAAGTTTCTGTTTGTAATCTTTTCAGGCATGTCATCAATATATGATTTTGGGGTGTGCCTGAGCTTTTATTAGTAAGCGAACGAGCTTTCAATTCACTTTTAGTAATTGCTTGCAACTGCTCCATAATTTCTGGATTGGTGTAGCAATCGGTTGGACGAATGTCCACAACAAATGTACAACTATCGGGCACAACATTGTGTTGCGAGCCTGCATTTATCTGCGTCACGGTAAGCTTCACATCGCCCATTGTGGGTGATACTTTAGCAAACTTGACCGATTGTAATTTCTTAATATCCTCTAGGGCAATATAAATGGCATTCACCCCTTCGTTTCGTGCAGCATGTCCACTTTTCCCTTTTGCTTCTCCATCAATTACCAATAATCCACGCTCGGCAATTGCCGCACACATCCCTGTTGGTTCTCCCACAATTGCATAATCTACAAACGAGAGTTCGCTTGCCAACCGACGTATTCCATTTACACCCGAGTTCTCTTCTTCGGCTGAAAGCACCAATGAAAGGTTGAAAGGTAGCTCTTGACCGTAAAAATGTAAAAATGCTTGCAACATGCTCACAACGCTTGCCCCAGCATCGTTGCTTCCTAACCCATAAATATGTGTTTCTGATAATGGTGGATTGAAAGGGTCGAATGTATAGCCACTTGCGGGACGTACAGTATCGATATGCGAGTTGAGCATAAAAGTGGGCTTTGAAGTGTCGAAATGGGATTGCTTCACAATAATATTGTTTGCTATGCGTTCGGTTTCAACCCCTCGCTCCGATAAGTAATTGGTGAGATATTCGGCACGCAAGTGCTCCTCACCCGAAAAGGATTGAAGCGAAACAAGCTTGCGCAGCAAAGCTACTGCTTCACTCACATATTTACTTTTCAAGTCCTTCATCGCCATTTGTTAACTTTGTTCCTCTTTCAGTCAATATATTATTTGCATGCATAATCAACACTTCCGATACCCCCTCATCAATTGCATTGAATGAGTTGTGGAGTTTCGGTATCATGCCTCCATCAATAATATTTTGGTCTTTATAAGTTTGGTACTCCTTTTTGGTCAAAGACAATAAAATACTATCAGGATCGTCAATATCTTTCAACACTCCCTCTTTTTCGAAACAGTAGTAAAGCTTAGTTTTAATCAGTTGAGACATTGCTGCCGATATTGTGTAAGCAATTGTATCAGCATTAGTGTTGAGCAATGCCCCATTTCCGTCGTGAGTAATGGCGCAAAACACAGGCACAATATCTTTATTTAGCAAGTCGTAGATAAAAGCACTGTTCACCTTACTGGGAGTAGTGTCACCAACAAATCCGAAATCGACAGGATAAGAATCGCGCTTTTTTGCAGGAACACTATTTGCATCTACCCCCGACAGTCCAATTGCATTGCAACCATCTTTTTGCAATAGAGCCACAATGCTTTTATTAATCCATCCGGCATATACCATCGTAACCAATTTCAATGTCTCGGCATCGGTCACTCTGCGTCCTTCTATCATCGTGGTTTTTATTCCCAAATCAATTGCCATCTTCGATGCCATAACACCTCCACCATGAACCAATATTTTCTTTCCTTCAATCTTTTTAAAATCTGCAAGAAAAGAGGCAAGAGCCTCAGGATTGTCAACTATATTACCACCAATTTTTACAACTTTCAACTCTTTGCTCTTCTGCATAGTTTGCATAATATTTTATTTATAACCTATAAACTCTGTAGTATCTCGCTTAACACAACTTGTGCCGACACTACCCTGTTGGAAGCTTGAGGAACAACAATTGATTGAGCACTTTCTATTACCTCATCGGCAACAATCATATTCCGTCTTACAGGAAGACAATGCATAAAGTAGGCATTGTTGGTCAAGCTCATTTTGTTTGCATCAACTGTCCAATTTCTATCTGTGCTCAATACTTTTCCGTAATTGGGGTCGGCAAAAGCTGACCAATTCTTAGCATAAATAAAGTCAGCATCTTTGTAAGCTTTCTCTTTATCATACTCCACCACAGCATTTCCTACAAAATCTTCGTGCAACTCGTATCCCTCGGGGTGAGTTATTACAAATTCATAATCAGTAGCGTTCATCCACTCTGCAAAAGAGTTGGGTACTGCCTGTGGCAGCGCTTTTGGGTGTGGAGCCCATGTAAGAACAACTTTGGGTTGCGCTTTTTGCTTATACGCTTCTATTGTAATCAAGTCGGCAAAGCTTTGCAACGGATGACGTGTAGCTGCTTCCATACTAAACACAGGTTTGCCAGCATAACGAATAAACTGATTCAGAACTGTTTCATTATAATCATCTTCTTTGCTCTCGAATTGAGCAAAAGAACGCACCCCTATCACATCGCAATATGCACCCATCACTGGAATAGCTTCAAGCATATGTTCAGGTTTGTCACCATCCATTATTACACCTGCCTCAGTCTCCAGCTTCCATGCTCCCTGATTCACATCAAGCACTATTACGTTCATTCCTAAATTAAGTGCAGCCTTTTGTGTGCTCAGGCGAGTGCGTAAACTAGAGTTGAAGAAAATGAGTAGTGCTGTTTTATTCTTTCCCAAAGTTTGATTAGAAAAAGGATTCTCTTTCACCGCTTTTGCTTTTAGCAAAGCCTCTTGTATATTGCCTATATCTTTTACTGATGTAAAGTTTCTCATTGTTGCGTCTGTTTTTTAAATGCATCTATAAATATATCTATCTCTGCTTTCGAAATCGAAAGAGGAGGTAACAATCGCAAAACGCTGTTTTTAGAAACGCCTGTAAATATTTTATTCTCAAACAACAATCTATTGCGTAAGCCAGCAAACGAAGGATCGAGTTGAACACCAATCATCAATCCTTTTCCTCTTACCTCGGTAATGCCACAACAACTTTTGAGCTGCTCTTGCAAGTAAGCCCCCACCTCAACAACATTGTCTATTAAGCTCTCTTCTTTCATCACATCCAACACGGCAATAGCAGCTGTACATGCCAAATGGTTGCCACCAAAAGTACTTCCCAGCATTCCATTTTTCGATTCAATCTTAGGAGAAATAAGAACAGCACCAATAGGGAAACCATTTCCCATACCTTTTGCCATTACTATAATGTCAGGTTTGATAGTAGCATATTGATGCGCAAAGAACTTACCCGAACGTCCATACCCCGATTGAATCTCGTCGGCAATAAGTAAAACACCATACTTATTACAAAGCACTTGCAACTGCTCCATAAATTCTATTTCAGCAACAAAAATACCAGCAATACCTTGAATTGGTTCAATTATCACAGCAGCATAATCATCCGCCTTGAAAGCCTCCTCAACAGCAACAATATCGTTTAATGGAACGAAAGTAATTTCGCGTCCTGTATCAAACGGAGCTTGTATCGAAGGATTGTCTGTAACGGCAATGGCTCCAGAAGTACGACCATGGAAAGATTCATTAAAGGCAAGAATTCGCTTTTTACCTGTTTGAAACGAAACAAGTTTTAGCGCATTTTCATTTGCCTCGGCACCCGAATTACAAAGAAACAGTGAGTAATCAGTGTATCCAGTCATTTCACCTAGCTTTTCACTCAACTCTACTTGCAAACTATTTTGAACAGAGTTAGAATAAAAAACAATATTGTCAACTTGATTTTTAAGCATAGTAGTATAATGAGGATGGGTGTGCCCAATAGAAATAACGGCATGCCCCCCATACAAATCTAAATATTGCGTACCATTGGAATCCCACACTTTGCACCCCTTAGCTTTTACAGGCTCTATGTCCCAAAGTGTATAGACGTCAAACAATCCCCCTTTACCCTTCTTATCGCTCTGCGATTCTTTATCATCTAATTGTTGTATCTCCTTTTCCATTTCAGTTTCTTTTATGATGTTTTTTTTCGATAAATCGATTTTTTGTTATCCCTAATTTATGTTTTATGAAAAAAGCTCAAGATCAAAGCTTTTTAATTTATTGCACAAGCAATTAAAAGGCACTTCCTTTCAATAACAGCCCTTCAGTTTCTTCAAAACCAAACAGCAAGTTCATGTTTTGTATTGCTTGCCCCGATGCACCTTTCAATAGGTTATCGATAATAGACGTGATGTGAATATAATTGTTGTGAATAGATATGTGCAACAAAGATTTATTGGTGTTTACCACCTCCTTCAAACTAATATTCTCGTCTGAAACAAACACGAAAGGCGAATCATTGTAATAGCTTTTATAATAATCTATTACTTCTTGCTCGCTTTGAGGTCCATCCCATTTTGTGTAAACACTTGAAAATATACCACGTGCAAAATCACCTCGCATGGGCACAAATTGTATTTCGGGCACATCTTGCGTTTTATTGAATGATAGGGTTTGTTTTATTTCAGCTAAATGTTGATGGTTAAATGCTTTGTAAACCGAAACATTGGCACTGCGATAACTGAAATGCGATGTTTCTGATGGACGTTTACCAGCACCAGTTGAACCAGTTATGGCATGAATATGTATCTCATTGTTGAGCTGTTTCATTTTTGCCAATGGCAATAGTGCCAACAGAATAGAAGTGGCAAAGCAACCAGGGTTGGCTACATTGTTTGCTTGTTGAATAGCTTTTTTATTTAACTCACACAAACCATACTCAAAAGTTCTATCTTGATAAGTTGGAATTAATCTAAAATCATTCCCAAGGTCTATTACTTTGCATGAATCAGGCACATCGTTGTTGTCCATAAACTTTTGAGACAAGCCATGTCCCAAACAAAGAAACAGCACATCTGGATTCCCAATAGAGTCAGTGAACACTGCATCTGTTTCGCCCACCAAATCGCGGTGCATTGATGAAAGAGCAACTCCAACCGATGTAGTACTCAGCACCGATTCAAGTTGCACTTGTGGATGATGTATCAATAGTCGTAGCAGCTCGCCTGCAGTATATCCAGTGCCTCCTGCTATGCTTACTTTTATCATATTGCTGTTTATTTATCTTTGTGAACTGAATAGTAAACTTTTAGGGGGTTTGCCAACACTTTTGTAAACCCAACCACATCTTGACCCGAAAAAGATTTATTGCTTTCACCATAATCTCCAAACTCAGAACTCATCAAATCATAATCGCTATTGCACGCCAAAATTGAAAAATGATAGGGGCGCAGTTCCACTTCAACCGTGCCAGTAACATACTTTTGGGTGTCATCCAAAAAAGTCTCAATATTGCGCATCACAGGCTCTAAGTATTGCGCTTCGTGTAGCAGCTGACCGTACCAATTGCTTAATTGATCTTTCCAATAAAGCTGGTGCTTTGTTAATATATGCTTTTCTAACAAGTGATGTGCTTTGACCAAAATCAATGGCGAAGGAGCTTCAAATGCTACCCTGCCTTTAGTACCAATAATAGTATCGCCCACATGCACATCTCTACCAATACCAAAACGAGAAGCAATTGCATGAAGTTTGTGAATAAGATCAACTGGCGACATTGGCTCGTTGTTTAACGAAACAGGCTCACCTTTTTCAAAACCAACTGTAATCCTTTCGGTCCCAAATTCTGATATTTGAGAGGGATAAGCCTCTTCGGGCAATACGCCCGATGATGTTAATGTTTCTACACCACCCACACTTGTGCCCCACAATCCTTGATTGATAGAGTATTTCGACTTCTCCCAGGATGACTCAAAACCATGCTCCTTGAGGTAATCTATCTCTTGTTGTCTCGATAATTCTAACTCCCTTACAGGTGCTACAATTTGCACATGGGGTGCAAGCACCTCAAACACTAAGTCGAAACGAACCTGATCGTTGCCTGCACCTGTGCTTCCATGGGCAACATAGTCTGCACCCACTTTGTTTACATGATCAACTATAGCCATAGCCTGAAAGAAACGCTCGGAACTCACAGACAATGGGTAAGTATTGTTTTTCAGAATGTTGCCAAAAATAAGGTACTTTATTCCTTTGCTATAATAATCCTCAACCGCATTGATGCATGTGTGCGTAGTAGCTCCTAAATTATAAGCTCGCTTTTCTATTTCGGCGGCTTCATCATCCGAGAATCCTCCTGTATTAACAATTACAGTGTGCACTTCCCAATCTCTCTCATTGATTAGGTATGGCACACAAAATGATGTGTCGAGACCTCCACTAAATGCTAAAACTACTTTTTCTTTCATACTATCTATATATTTTATATTTATTAGCTGGCATCTGTCAGCGTTTATTCTTATTTCTTAAATATTTTGGACGACTTTCTCCTCCTCTTCATTATAGGTCTTACAACTTTTCCTGCAAAAGGCTTTGCAAAAAGCACTTGCTCCTGCTCATGCTCTTGAGGATCGTATAACAATCCTGTACACAGACACATTTTATAGTCGTTACGCTTCAAGATGTCGATATTTTTGCATCCTTCACAACCTTTCCAAAACTCTTTATCGTCGGTAAGCTCAGAAAATGTAACAGGCTTGAAACCAAGTTCAGTGTTCATTTTCATGACAGCCAAACCTGTTGTAATGCTAAATATCTTGGCTTTTGGGTACAATTGTCTCGACAGCTTAAATATGCGGTGCTTAATTTTTCGTGCAAAACCTTGCCCACGGTAGTCAGGATTGACAATTAAACCCGAGTTTGCCACAAACCTTCTATGACTCCAGGTTTCGATATATGCAAAACCAACTAGTATATCACCATCTAAGGCAATAACAGCTTTACCAGATTTCATTTTTTCTTCGATATAGTCAACCGCACGCTCTGCAATTCCAGTTCCTCTGGCTTGTGCCGATAAGTAAACCAAATCGCATATAGGTTGTGCATATTGTAAGTGGCTTTTATCTGCCACATGAATAATTACATTCATTGATACAGCTATGTTATAAAAAAAGTGTGAATATTGATGTGAATTGAGTTCTGCATAAGCAGATAAGGAGAGATTCTTTGAGACTAAGGGAAGTTTCAAAAATCAGGCATTTAAAAAGCCTCGTCGTCGTCGGACAACTTCTTTTGCTTTTAATGAGGTAATATGTGAGAATATTTTCTTCATTTGGTATTGCAAAAGTAAACATAATATTCTTATTTCCTAGAATTTTGAAAGATATTTTACCGAAAAGATGAAAAAAAGATATTTACTTGACTGTTTTGTAGATTTTACACAATCTTCAACATAGAAATAATTGATATTTTCAATAAAAATCACTACTTTTGCTAGCACTATAATAAAATGGTGTTTTCTATTTGGTTTTTTGCTAGTGATAACTCTTGTCTGAGCCCTATCTAGCATTTCTGCTCAATATCTTCACACCATAAGTACACACCCTAAAATAAAGATAAGAATATGATACGAGAAAACAAGTACCGTGCCTACACGCTAAACAATTACAAAGAATTGCCACAAATCAAAAACCTCTCTCCACAAGATATAGAGGCAATTGAGGTTGTTGGTAGAGTGCTTCCATTCAAAGCAAACAACTATGTTGTAGAACAGTTGATTGATTGGAATAACATCCCCAACGATCCAATATTTACACTCACTTTCCCTCGCAAAGAGATGTTGTCGGAAGAACATTACAGCCAAGTGTTAAAAATGCTTGACGACAACCCCAGAGATCCAGCTTACAAAGAAGCAATAGATACTATACGAAGAGAACTAAACCCCAACCCTGCGGGTCAAGAACACAATGTGCCAACCTTAAATGGTGACAAGCTAGATGGGATGCAGCACAAATATAGAGAAACAGTACTATTCTTCCCAAGCCAAGGACAAACCTGTCATGCTTATTGCACCTTCTGTTTTAGATGGCCACAATTTTCGGGTATGAGCGACTTGAAATTTGCAATGAAAGAAGCTGATTTGTTACACGAATACTTGTTGCAACACAAAGAGGTAACCGATGTGCTCTTTACTGGTGGCGACCCTCTGACAGCTACAAGCAAAATACTTTCTAACTACATTGAACCACTTCTTACCGAAGAGTTTGATCACATTCGCAATATCAGAATAGGCTCTAAAGCCCTATCCTATTGGCCCTATCGTTTCCTTACCGACAATGATGCCGACAACCTAATTGAGCTGTTTACAAGAGTGAGACAAGCGGGCAAGAATCTTGCTTTTCAAGCACACTTCAATCACCCAACCGAACTAACTACCGATGCTGTAAAAGAGGCGATAGCTCGTATAAAAAGTACTGGTGCACAAATACGTACACAGTCGCCACTACTCGACAAAATAAACAACAGCCCCGAAATATGGGCAGAAATGTGGCAAAAGCAAGTTGATCTTGGCTGTATTCCCTACTACATGTTTATTGCTCGCGATACAGGTTCAAAAGCTTTCTTTGAAGTTCCTCTCGAAAAAGCTTGGGAGCTATTTCGCAATGCATACTCTCATGTTAGCGGTATATGTCGCACAGTGAGAGGACCTAGCATGAGTGCATTTCCTGGAAAAGTAATTATAACAGGTATAAGAGAAATAAAGGGTGAAAAGTTCTTCATATTAAAATTCCTTCAGTGCCGCAATCCTGAGCTTGTGGGCATACCATTTTTTGCAAAATACGACCCCGAAGCTACATGGCTAGATCAATTAAAGCCAGCATTCGGACAAACAGAATTTTTCTACGAAAGAGACAATCTTTTGGGCGACTATCCCGATACTAGAGATTTGTGGGAGTAGTAGAACAATAAAATATTTTACAAGCACACCCTAAGTTGATCACATTCTTTTGAAGTGATGAAACAACGTGCGGGGTAAGCACCTCCGCTACATTGCATGGCGGTGATAATGTGTAAAAACATTCAATCTTGGCGATTGTAGGGGCAATTCTTTACAGTCGCTTTTTTTATATTCACCCCATGCCGTGTTTTTCACAACACAGTCACGCAGTTTCAAGATTCGATACTTTGCAGTTTTTGTGCCAGATTTGAAATAATTTGTTAACTTTGAATTTTCAAAGGTGAAACAAACACTAACCCATTAGAATAAAGTCAAAATAGATATTAAACTTTACATAATTACAAAGATAAAGAATTTGTCTATCAAAAATTCGCTTATATGAAGGACAATAAAAACACCCTCTCTTCTATTCTCAAAACCATTGCTCAAGACCGTGACAGAACAAATATTCTTCGCAATGGAGAACAAAAACTTATTGCATACTTAGTACAAAGAGTTCCCAAGTGGCTATCATCTGACGGACTCAGTTATATTGGCTTGTTTGGTAATATATTTGTTGGTGTGTGCTTCATACTAGCAGCCTATAACCCAATCTTTTTATTAATTAGTTTACCCGGATTCCTTATCAATTGGTATGGCGACTCATTGGACGGACGATTGGCTTACTACCGGAAAATTCCGCGCAAATGGTATGGTTTCAGCCTCGATGTAACAATCGATTGGGTTGGACTGTCAATGATTGGACTAGGGTTCTTTTTCTACGCTATTCCAGAATGGAAATGGCTTGGTTATATTTTTGTTGTGCTCTATGGTTGGGAAATGGTGACTGCACAACTCAGGTATAAAGTGACAGGCAAATACTCTATCGATTCGGGCATCTTTGGACCTACAGAGCTGCGCGTTATATTGATGGCTATTATTACTTCTGAGTATTTCTTCAAAGGATCTATCTATTATTTAGTTATCATAGCATGCTTAATTCTTGTATTCACCAACCTTAATGACACAAGAAAATTGCTGAAAGCTGCCGATGAAAGAGACGAAAAAGAGAAGAAAGAGAAAGCTTTAAGAGAAAAGAACAGAAAAATTCACACTTTGAAAATTAAAGAGTAATAATCCACAAGTTGATTGTGATTAAATAAAATAATAAAAGACTATCTAATTATTTTAGGGAGTCTTTTTTATGGATTAGCAACAAAAGTATGTGTTTGCATTTACATATTACTGTCTGATTTATCAAACCTTGTTGCTTTATTGTTTTTCGGTTGGTTACAGAGCCCGTTTTAGTGTCAGCACATTTCTCCCATCCGACCCTATCAGGGGCGGATGTTCTCCCTCAACTGTCAATTTATAAACATGGTATCTATCACAGAAAGCGCTGAAAACTGCTCCAGATTGCTTTGTGTATTTCCGTTGACTTCATTTTGTACAATTATTATTGGCTTTAGCCACATTATTTTAGATGTGGCTAAAGCCAAATCTCGATTGTTGCTTTTGTTCCGTCGGTTGAAACCGACCGTAATGATTACCCTATATGCATGTGCTATTTGTGCTGTAAAAGAGATACGATTAATCGTGTCTCTACATTATCTACCCTATTTCTCTACATCAATTCCTCACATTTATAATACCACCTCATTATTC
>CAZUHZ010000051.1:0-11797 GCA_964620895.1 uncultured Dysgonomonadaceae bacterium
ATTGTAGTTGTATCTTCGTCGCCACAAATAAGATATCCCGATTGTTACGGAATAGATATGTCGAAGATGAGCGAGTTTATAGCCTTTAGAGCAGCAATGGAATTGTTGAAAGATGAAGACAAACAGCACATCATTGACGAGGTGTATAGAAAAGCGGTAGCCCAGAAAGACAAAAAGTCTGATGAAATTGTCAATTATGTAAAAGATATATACGGTCAGTTTACTGAACAGCAAGTGGCTGATAAGATAGCTGAAATGCTTACACCCGAAGGGACAAAGTCTGAGGTTAGAATTGTTTTTCAAACTATTGAGGGTCTTCATGAGGCTTGCCCCAATCATAAAGGCGACTGGTACTTCTCGGGAAACTATCCAACTCCTGGTGGAAACAAAGTTGTGAACAATGCGTTTATTAACTATATTGAGGGTTCTGAAAACAAGACATTTCAATTTAAACTTACATTTAGGGATACCAATGATTGAACGCATAATTATATTAGAAGACATAGATCCAGTAGTTTTTTTCGGCATTAACAACAGTAATGTTCAGTTGTTGAAAACTTTATATCCGAAAATAAAAATTGTTGCAAGAGGCAATGTTATAAAAGCTTCTGGCGATGTGGAAGAGTTGATAAGTTTTGAAGAGAAGATTCGTGAGTTGGAAAGGTTCAGTATAGATACAAATGTGTTGAAGGAGGAAGATATTGTTGAAATTGTGAAAGGAAAGACTCCTGAAATTGTTAAACAACAAAACCTGATTATCTATGGTTTAAATGGGAAACCCATTTTGGCGCGAACCAAAAATCAGCAGAAGTTGGTTGATGAGTTCGACAAAAATGATATGGTGTTTGCTATTGGTCCTGCTGGATCGGGGAAAACTTATACTGCCATTGCTTTAGCTGTGCGCGCACTCAAAAACAGACAAGTGCGAAGGATTATTCTTAGTCGCCCAGCCGTAGAAGCAGGCGAGAAGCTTGGATTTCTTCCAGGTGATATGAAAGAAAAGATTGATCCCTATTTGCAGCCACTCTACGATGCATTGGAAGATATGTTGCCTCCCTTCAAGTTGAAAGAGTATTTAGAAACAAAAGTGATACAGATTGCACCGCTTGCATTTATGCGTGGTCGCACACTAAGCGATGCCATTATTATATTGGATGAGGCACAAAATACATCGACGGCACAAATAAAGATGTTTTTGACTCGTATGGGCATGCATGCCAAAATGATAGTGACGGGCGATGTGACACAAATAGATTTACCATCGCATCAACAATCTGGATTAATACACGCTATGTTGGTGTTGCACAATGTGAAAGGAGTGGGCAAGGTAGAGTTCAACAAAAACGATATTGTGCGCCACAGATTGGTTCAGCGCATTGTGGAGGCTTACGATAAAAGCGAAGCAAGAGTGGAAGAGGCTAAAGAAGCAAGGAGGTTAGATAGAGCAACTAAAAAGGATAAATAAACTTGAGTAATTTTAAAAACAAGCATAGATATGAGCAATACTTTAACATCAACCAATTACCAATTTCCAAATCAAACAAAAGTATATAAAGGAAAAGTTCGCGATGTATATACTATCGGCGAAGATACATTGATAATGATTGCAACTGATCGTATATCAGCTTTTGATGTAGTGTTACCGCAAGGTATTCCTTTTAAAGGGCAAGTGTTGAATCAGATAGCTGCCAAGTTTTTGGATGCTACTGCTGATATTGTTCCTAATTGGAAACAAGCAACACCGCATCCATTGGTAACAGTGGGCGTAAGATGCGAGCCCTACAGAGTGGAAATGATTGTGAGAGGATATCTCACGGGTAGTGCTTGGAGAGAATATAAAAATGGTGCGCGTTCTATTTGTGGTGTTGAATTACCCGAAGGTATGAAGGAGAATCAGAAATTTCCAACTCCTATACTTACCCCCACAACTAAAGCAGACCAAGGGCACGACGAAAACATTTCGCGTGACGAAATTATAAAGCAAGGATTGGTAAATAGAGAGGAGTATGAGCAACTTGAAAAGTATGCGCTTGCCCTGTTTGAGAGAGGCACGGAAATAGCCGATGAAAAAGGACTTATATTGGTTGATACTAAGTATGAGTTTGGTAAACACGGCGATACCATTTATCTTATTGATGAAATACATACACCCGACTCGTCACGCTACTTCTATAAAGAGGGTTATCAAAAGCGTTTTGAAAAGGGCGAAGAGCAAAGACAACTCTCTAAAGAGTTTGTGAGAAAATGGTTGATGGATAATGGTTTTCAAGGTAAAGAGGGGCAGCAAGTTCCTGAGATGACCGAGGACTATTGCAATGAAGTATCGGATAGATATATTGAACTATTTGAAATAATTACTGGTGATAAGTTTGAAAAAGCTGATACACAAAACTTAGCCAAAAGTATTGAGCAAAACCTACTTGAATATCTAAAAAAGTGAGTTATAAAGCCGAGGAGATAAGACCTTACGAAACGGAAGATACAAAACGTGTGCAAGTAGAGCAGATGTTTGATGGTATTGCTACGTGCTACGATTCGATGAATAGTTGGCTCTCGTTAGGCATGGATATGTGGTGGCGAAAGAGAGCTTTGAGGAAGTTGCAAAAAATGAAAACCGACAACTTGCTTGATATTGCAACAGGAACTGGCGATTTTGCTATATTGGCAAACGATATATTGAAACCTAAAAGAATAACGGGTATTGATATATCTGATGGAATGATGAATGTGGGGCGTGTGAAAGTGAAGAAAGCTAAGCTTGATACTATTATTTCATTCGAAAATCAAGATTGCGCCTCCATGACTTTTGCCGATAAAACATTCGATGCAGCTATTGCTTCTTTTGGTGTGCGCAATTTTGCTGATATTGATAAAAGCTTTGAAGAAGTAGTACGTGTACTCAACCCCGGTGGGGTGTTTATGTTTATTGAACTGACTACTCCAACAATTCAACCATTTAAGTTTTTCTATAACATCTATTCCAAAAGTTTTATTCCATTTATCACTCGTTTATTGTCGAATGATAAAAGAGCCTACGACTATTTACCAGCCTCTATTAAAGCTTTTCCACAAGGCGAAGAGATGTTGCGTATATTAAGGAAAAGTGGTTTCGAAACTGTAGAGAGTTCAACCCTTACGTTAGGTGTATGTACTATTTATGTAGCTAAAAAAGCTTTAATCTGATATGAAAACGTATGGTCTGATAGGTTATCCTTTGCAACACTCTTTCTCGTCGAAGTTTTTCAACGAAAAGTTTCAACAAGAGGGTATCGATGCCGAGTATCTAAACTTCGAGATAGAGCATATATTTGAACTTCGTAGAACACTTATTTTCAATCCTCACCTTAAAGGGTTGAATGTAACCATCCCATATAAAGAAGCTGTGATTACCTTTTTGGACGAAATTTCGCCCATAGCGAAAAAGATTGGTGCAGTAAATGTAATAAAGATTGAGCGTAGCTTTGGCGATACTTATGGTTACAAGCTGAAAGGATATAACACCGACTATATTGGGTTTAAAAAATCTATCGAACCACTAATCAATCCCAGTATTCATAAACAAGCTTTAGTGCTTGGCACTGGAGGTGCATCGAAAGCTGTGTGCAAGGCATTGGAGGCATTGGGTGTAGAGTGGACTTATGTGTCGCGCACCCCAAAAGATGGAACTCTAACTTACGAAACGCTAACAACAGAAACAGTAATTGCAAATAAAATAATTATCAACACAACCCCCTTGGGCACTTTCCCCAACGTTGGGGATTCTCCTAATATACCTTACCATACACTCACGTCGCAACATTTACTATACGACCTTGTTTACAATCCTGCAGAAACTGCTTTTATGAAACAAGGAAAGCAAGTAGGTGCTGCCACAAAGAATGGTGCTGAGATGTTGGAGCTACAAGCTTTGGCAGCTTGGCATATTTGGACAGAAGAGGAGTAGAAGGGGGTTTTTATTTTTATAGTTAATGCTAGCTGTAACTCGTGGATCATGAGGCATCTACTTAGTTTGCAAATGGTGATTAATCCGTATTATTCAAGCTCTGCAACACACACACAAATAACAAAAACATGAAATTATGAATGTGCTATCACAAAACGATATAAAAAAGAGAATACAACAAGTTCAACAACATATTGTGCGTCAGAAAGCAGACGCTTGCATTATTTCAACTCCTATAAATCTGTACTATCTGAACGGTCGTATATTTGATGGCTATATGTATATATTGCCCGATAAAGAGCCTTTGCTTTTTGTGAAAAGACCAGTGAGTATAGCAGGAGGTAATGTTGAGTATATCAGAAAACCTGAACAACTACCAGAACTTTTGAAGAAGCATAATCTTTCAGTGCCCAAAAGTATTTTGCTTGAGAGCGATGTGTTGCCATTTAGTGGAGTGATGCGTTTTCAGAAAGCATTGAATATGCCCGAACTGAAAAGCATTTCAGGCTTTATGCGCAAGATACGCAGTGTGAAGTCCGACGCCGAGTTGGCTCAAATAAGAAAGTCAGCGTTGAGTCATGCCAATGTTTACAAACAACTACCAAACTTATACCGTTCAGGCATGACCGACCTTGAATTTCAAATAGAGATTGAGTATATAATGCGTAAAGAGGGTTCGATTGGTTCGTTCCGAACTTTTGGCGAGAATATGGATATCTATATGGGAAGCTTGTTGGCAGGCGACAACGCACAAGAGGCTTCACCTTTCGATTTTGCTTTGGGAGGAAAGGGGACAGACCCACTCCTTCCGCTTGGCTCAGCCAATAAGATACTGCAACAGGGTACAACTATAATGGTTGACATGGCAGGTAACTACACTCCCTATATGAGTGATATGACCCGCACCTTTTCGGTAGGTGAGATATCTGACGAAGCACAACGTGCCCATCAACTATCTATTGATATAAACAACGATATGATGCATTTTGCCAAAGAAGGGGTTGCCTGCTCGGCTGTATATGAAAGAACAATGGAGATGGTTGTAGAGAACAAAATGGAGAACTACTTTATGGGCACAACCCAACAGGCTAAGTTTGTGGGTCATGGTGTGGGATTGGAGATAAACGAGCCACCCGTGTTTGCACCTCGCTCGCAAGAGATATTGCAAAAGAATATGGCTATTGCATTTGAGCCTAAATTTGTATTGCCCGGCATTGGTGCTGTGGGTATCGAGAATACTTACTTTGTAACTGAAACTGGATTAGAGAAAGTAACCATTTGCGAAGAGAATATTGTAGTGTTGGAATAATCTTTTTTGATAAAGACTTCATTTGTTGTAACCTTTTTACCACTGACATTGTCTTATATATGAAAACAAAGGCATTCACCATTAAAAATTATGACAAATGGAATTCATGGAAGGTTTAGTAGCAGTTATTTCAGTTATATCAATTTTTGCATTACCTCTTATCACAGCATTAATTTTGATATTAAAAAAAATAAAATCTACTCATAAAGAACGAATGGGCTTGATAGAACAAGGAATTATTCCTCCCAACGAACCTAAAAGAAAGAGAACGCCCAATAGATATGTATCATTACGTAATGGAATAGTTCTGATTGCATTGGGTATTGGACTAATTGTAGGCTTTTTGGGGACTAACTATTTAGTAATAGGAGAAAATAATCCCTTTATGTTTGTAGTCTCATCTACTGTATTATTTTTAGGAATAGGTTATACAGTATTCTTTTTAATTACTAAAAATGTGGAAGATGATAGAAATCTGGATTTGGATAGTGATTTAGAAGACAATGCTGAATAATTATTGCAATGAAAGAAAGAGTGTATGTAGAAAAAGTGCTTTCGGGAAACACTTCAGCTTTTGCATATTTTGTGAACACATATCAGGAAATGGCTGTTAATATTGCCTACCGAATATGCGAGAATATGCAAGATGCCGAAGATGTGGTGCAAGAGAGCTTTGTGAAAGCCTATAAAAACTTGCACACATTTCGACTCGAGAGCAAATTCTCTACTTGGCTTTATCGTATTGTATTCAATACGGCAGTCACATTCACTAAAGCAAAGATGTGGGTGGTTGATGATGAGGTGGAGACAGCGGCTATTGATTTGTCTTCTGATTTAGATACAGACAGTCAGCTTGAAATAAGTGAAACAAGTGAGATTGTTTCTTATGTGTTGAGCAAAATGCCAAAAGCCTATGGATTGATGTTGACTCTCTTTTACTTGGAGGATAATTCAATTAAAGAAATTGCCGAAATAACAGGACTGAACAACTCAAATGTAAAAGTGATGTTGCACCGAGCCAGAAAAATGTTTAAGGAGCTTATAACAAAGAGTTATCCAGAATTGTACAAGGAGGTGTTGATATGAAAGAAAATAATAATAAAGAAATATTGGACGATAATCAGTGGATGAAATCGATGATGGAATCGGCTCGAAAAGAGTCCTCTAAGAACTTGTCGTACAGAATAATGCATCAGATAGAAACTGAACAGGCATTAACTCGCGCCAAGCCTAAAGCGAAGAAACAATCAACAACCACCTCACCATTGAATGACTTATGGGTTTTTGGGGTAATGTATCTTGTATTGTTTATAGCAGGAGGTTATTTTTATATGCAAGGAGGGAAAGAAGCGCTATTGACTGAAGCTTTCTTGTGGACTTGTATTATGATAGGTTCTATCTTCAGCCTTTTCTTTTTGATTTCCACTATCGATAATTCACGGAGAAGAAAGATGAAAATCAAACCTTCTGCATCGGAGTGATGAGAAGGTTTGTAATGTGTGCTTTAATATCGCTATTAGTCTTCTGAAAGAAGCTGTGCTCTAGCTTCTGCTAATATATCATCTGGTTTGCCTGATGGAAACCTTAAATCGAGCGATTGAAGCTTCTCTAGAATTATACTCCCTATAGCTACTCGGGCAAAGAATTTTTTGTCTGCCGGTATCACATACCATGGAGCATACTCTTTTGATGTTTTCTCTAACATTTCTTCATAAGCTGTTTGATACTCATTCCATTGTGCACGAGCTTCCAAATCTGCTTTGTTAAACTTCCAGTTTTTGTTTGGGTTGTCTAGTCGTGATAACAGTCGTTTTTTTTGTTCGTCTTTTGATAGGTGCAGAAAGAATTTGAGTATGTGTGTGCCGTTTTGATAGATATGCTTCTCGAAGTTATTTATCTGCTCGTAACGATTCTCCCAAAAATGGTCATCAATTTTATCTACAGAGTCAATACTAGGAAGATTTTCATTTAAAATCAAGTTGGGATTGACCTTTGTAGCCAACACATTTTCGTAGTGCGACCGATTGAATATTTCTATCATTCCTCTCTCGGGCAACACTTTGTAGTGTCGCCACAAGTAATCGTGATCTAGTTCTTGCTTCGATGGAGCTTTAAAGTTATGAACCCTACACCCTTGAGGGTTGATACCCGACATTACATGGCGTATTGCGCCATCTTTGCCCGCAGTGTCAGGGGCTTGTAAAACAATAAGCAACGAGAAGCGATCGTCGGCATAAAATACACGTTGTATCTGTTTTAGTTCTTTGGTGTTGTTTTTGAGTTCAACTTTTGCAGTTTTCTTTTTTAAACCACCATTCTCACTAGTAGCATACTTTTTTAAGCTAATAGAAGCATCTTCTGGTACTATTAGTTGGTTGTAATCGAACTTCATATAACTTTGGTTTTCGAGGTTTGACTATTCTCGATGTTTTGTAATATTTAGCTTCCAGCTCCCGTATCAATGAGTTTATAATAAAGCTTATCGTTTGAAATAACCTCCAATCCCTTAGAGAATATATCGTCAATGTCGTTTATAATTCTGTAAAAAGCAGAAGAATCGTACAAATCTCTTGCAATAAGAGCTTTCATTTGAGTTAGAATTATCTTCTTCGACTTCTCAAACTCTTGCTCATTCCATTCTATATCTTCTAATTGTGCGTTGGTTTTTATTCTTTCAATTATTGCTGGTGTGATGGTATAGTCTTTTTTGAATGCTTCAATAGAAGTGTAGTCACGCAGCAACTGTTTCCTATTATTGTCAACTTCTTGAATTGTTATTCTATTTAGAATTCCTTTTGCATGCAATTGGCGGTGAAGTGTTGTGGCAGTTGTAGTATCTATTGGCACAAACACATCGGGCATTATGCCCCCTCCGCCATAAACGGTGCGCTTGTTTATAAGTGTAGCATACTTAAGAGAGTCGGGAAAATGGATGCTATCTGCATGCAGCATTTCACCATGGTTGTAACGATTCATAAAATCTAAGTTGTAGGCTTCTAAATCGCCGCTATTGTAAGGTTTTTGAATTCCTCTACCTGTTGGGGTGTAGTAGCGGGCTACAGTTAGTCTAATCATTGTTCCATCAGTGAGGGGCAATTGGCGTTGAACCAGTCCTTTGCCAAATGTACGGCGACCCACAACTATACCTCTATCCCAATCTTGTATAGCACCCGAAAGTATTTCGCTTGCTGAAGCAGATCCTTCGTCAACTAAAACAACCAATTTGCCTGATTTGAGTTCCCCCTTCGATGTTGAGTTTATTGTCATTCGAGGTTGATTTTTACCTTCGGTATAGACCATTAGTTTACCTTTGTCTAAAAACTCATCGGTAATGTCTGTAGATGTGCTTAATATGCCTCCACCATTGCCTGTGAGGTCAACAATAAGGTTGTTCATACCTTTCGCCTTCAAGCCGACTAAAGCTTGGTGAAACTCCTTGTAGGAGGTTATCCCAAATCGGCTCAAGCGAATGTACCCAGTATTATTATTTATCATATACGAAGCGTCGATGCTATATATAGGTATTTTGTCGCGTACTATTCTAAATTCTGTGAGTCCTTCTATACCTTTGCGCAGCACTTTTACTTTTACTGTTGTCCCTTTCTCTCCTCTTAATCGAGAAATGATGTCTCTGTTAGTCAATTTCTGACCAGCAATTAAAGTGTCGTTTACATAGATAATCTTATCGCCTGGCATTAAGCCAACTTTCTGAGATGGACCTCCGGAGATTACTTCCATTACATATACCGTGTCTGTCAGCATATTGAAAGAGATACCAATACCGTCAAAATTTCCTTGAAGAGGTTCGTTCATCTCTTTCACTTCATCTTTGTTTAGATAGGATGAGTGTGGATCGAGCTCTTTGAGCATATTTCGTATTGCACTTTCTGTAATTTCTTCGGTGTTTACATCATCCACATAAAGATCGTTTATCAATCGTATTGTTCGATCTAATTTAATTGCATCAGAACTTAATTTAAATTGAGAATGTGCTGAAAAGAAAATAAAAAACAGGAGTATTATTGAGTAAAATCGATTATGCATTTGTATAGTATTAATAGTAAGAAAAGGGATAATATTGATTTGATTCTCTAATGATGATTAGTATCAATCAACTCTTAATCCTTTGGGTATAAATTCACTCACATCATGTCCGTATTGCATCAATTCGCGAACAACGGTAGAGCTGATGTGAGAAAGAGACGGTTCTGTAAATAATACAAACGTCTCAATGTTGGAAATAGTTCTATTCATGTCGGCAATTGATTTCTCGTATTCAAAATCAATTACTGATCTTACTCCTCTCAGAATGAAGTTTGCACCAATTTTGGTTGCGAAGTCAACAGTAAGTGTGTTGTAGCTTTCAACTCTTACACGGTGATTATTGGCATAGAAATCGCTTATCATTTGTATGCGCTTTTCTAAAGCGAAAAACGATTTCTTAGACTCGTTTACTCCAATTGCAATCACAATCTCATCCATAAGAGACAATCCTCTTTTTACGAGCGACTCGTGTCCTATAGTAAAAGGGTCGAAAGTGCCTGGAAACAAGGCAACACGTTTTTTGTATTGTTGGTTCTTATCTGAAGAAAGCCCTGAGCTTTCTTTATTTTGATTAGTGTGTTGCATTTATATATGCTATTTATGAATCTTGATCGAGTAAAACCAAATTGTCAATAATAAAGTTTTGACGTTCCATAGTGTTCTTTCCCATATAAAACTCTAGCAAATCTTTTATTAGGTCTTCCTTGCGCATAGTTACTTTGTCTAGGCGTATATCCTCTCCAATAAAATGAGCAAACTCATCAGGCGAGATCTCACCCAAACCTTTAAAACGAGTAATTTCTGGATTTGGTCCAAGTTCATTTATTGCTGATGTTCGCTCTTCATCGTTGTAGCAATAAATAGTTTTTTTCTTATTCCTTACCCTAAAGAGTGGCGTTTGAAGAATGAAAACATGATTCTTTTTCACCAAGTCGGGGAAGAATTGCAAAAAGAAAGTAAGTAAGAGTAAACGAATGTGCATGCCATCGGTATCGGCATCAGTTGCTATAATAATTTTGTTATAGCGCAATCCATCCATACCATCTTCAATGTTTAAAGCTGCTTGTAGAAGATTGAACTCTTCGTTTTCGTAAACAACCTTTTTTGTTAATCCAAAACAGTTCAAAGGCTTACCACGCAAACTGAAAACGGCTTGAAGATTGGGGTTTCTACTTTTTGTAATAGATCCACTTGCCGAATCACCCTCGGTAATGAATATTGAGGTTTCCTCAAGGTTATCACCTTTACTGTCGTTGTAGTGAATGCGACAATCGCGCAGTTTTTTGTTGTGTAGATTCGCTTTTTTAGCGCGCTCGCGTGCTAATTTTGTAACGCCTGCAATAGCTTTCCTCTCTTTTTCAGAGTCTAGTATCTTTTTTTGGAGCATTTCTACACTTTGCGGGTTTTTGTGTAGATAGTTGTCAAGCTCACGTTTAAGGAAATCACCAATAAATTTGTTTATGGTTATCCCATCGGGAGATATCTCTCTGGATCCTAATTTGGTTTTTGTTTGAGATTCAAATACAGGTTCTTCAACTTTAATGCTTATTGCAGCTACCATACCACTGCGAATATCAGAAAATTCAAAATTCTTGTTATAGAATTCTCTAATTACACGAGCTGTAGCTTCTCTGAAACTAGTTAAATGCGACCCACCTTGTGTGGTGTGTTGTCCGTTCACAAATGAGTAGTACTCCTCGCCATATTGATTGGTGTGAGTGATAGCTACCTCTATATCTTCTCCATGCAAATGAATAATAGGGTAGAGTATTTCGTCAGTTAAGTTCTCTTCGAGTAAATCTACTAATCCGTTTTTCGAGAAAAACTTTTTTCCATTAAACGTAATAGTCAAACCTGTATTTAAGAATACATAGTTTTTGAGAAGTGGCTCAATATGTTCTTCTTTGTATTGGTACTCACCAAAGATTGTTTCGTCTGGAACAAATTCCACTAAAGTGCCATTGTTCTCAGTTGATGCTTCCAATTCTGACTCATCAATAGTATTTCCTTTTTCAAAAGTAACAAATTTTGTTTTGCTTTCTCTGTAACTTTCTATCAAGAAGTTAGATGATAATGCATTAACTGCTTTTATACCAACACCATTTAATCCTACCGATTTTTTAAAAGCTTTTGAATCATACTTTGCGCCAGTATTCATTTTAGAGGCTACGTCCTTCACCTTTCCTAAGGGAACTCCTCGTCCGTAGTCGCGCACTACAACAGTTTTATCTTCAATCTTTACATCGATTACTTTTCCAAACCCCATCATGTGTTCGTCGATGGAGTTGTCTAACACCTCTTTCAAAAGCACATAAATGCCATCGTCTGACGATGATCCATCGCCCAACTTCCCGATATACATACCAGGACGACGGCGAATGTGCTCTTTCCAATCAAGCGTTACAATATTTTCTTCTTGGTAGTTTCCTTTTTGAGGTTCTATTACTTTGTTATCTATTTCGTTCACGTTATATTTCCTACACCTTTCGTTATTAGTTAAT
>CAZUHZ010000052.1:0-11745 GCA_964620895.1 uncultured Dysgonomonadaceae bacterium
ATGTAGGAAGGCTCATCGTTTCGAATGATTGATTGATTGCCTGAATCTAAACACGAACTCAAAAAGAGTGTCGCACTTAGTATTAATAATAGGCTGATTTTTTTTGTTATTGATTTCATTGTTGTTAAGTTTTATTTATTAGAAATTAAATTTTATACCTAGTTGTATATCCAAGCCAAACTTTTCGTCGGAATAGTATGTTTCGTATTCATTTTTGGCGTTGATATAATATCTTCCACCTAATTTTCCAAATAGTTTGGTTTTGTTGTATATAGGATAAGTAAGCCCCACTCCTCCAGCTACAGAGAGTTGAGGGTTCTTTTGATTTATTTTCGAGGATTTTTCAATAGTATATCCACTATTTAAGGATGCTGGTTTTTGCTCGTCATTATATTTTATTTGTCCATACAAGTCTTTTTCAATCATCACTCCACCAGTTAAATACATGTTTAGCTTGTTGATTGATAAAATTGTGTAGTTTAGGTTCACGGGTACTCCCAAATAATGGAATTGCGTTTTTTCGCCATTGTTAAAGTTGTCTGAACTGTTTTCGGTTTGAGACGATAGATAAGTATATATTAACCCAGTCTCTACTTGTAGCTTGTCTGTTATATCAAACGATGTAAGAACCCCAAATGAAACAGGTTGTCTATGAATTTTTTTCGATTTAGGATTCACATTTGCCTCTTCATCATCACCTTTCATTTTGCTCATTGTGTACATGCCATATGAATCGCTTACCGATTTGCGCAATGTTGTTGGCATAGTATTAGTTTGTTGAGACGACGAAAAGCTGCTTCGCCCCGAAAGAGATATAGCATGTTTGCTTCTCTTTTTTGCTGTTTTAGCTTCATCAGTTGTATTAGAAGAGCGTTTCCCTTCGTTTATAAAGTCTTGAATCATTTTTTGCTTTGTCTCTTCGTCTATGTCTGATGTTTTGTCCTTTTCTTGTGCTGGTTCTTGTTTTTTTGATGTGGCAACGTCATCTTTTGCATGAGAGGCTTTATCAGAGATGTCTATAGTAGTTTTCTCTTCTCTTTCTCTAATTATATTAGAAGTTAAGGTTTTTTGTTGTAGCAACGAGGAGTTGTCTGCTAACAGTGGTGGTGTCGTTTTTTCAGTTTTGGTTGATTTCTTTTTTGTTGTAAGAGATTTATCTTCTTTATGTGTTGGTGTTGTTTGTTGTTCTGTTTGATGTTCAGCAATTTGTGTTGGTAGTTTACTGTCCAAATCATTAAATAGAAAAAACACACCAATAAGTGCAGCCGCAATAGCCGCTACAGAAGAGACAACCCATTTTGTGTAAGTAGCTTTTGTTTTTTGCGTAGCAAAGAGCGAACTCTCTAGTTTTTCCCAACTAGAGGGTGGCACTTCATGCTTGTAATCAGCGAGTTTGCCTTTCACAAAGTGTTTAAAAGGATCGTTGTTGTTAAAGCTATCCATTCTTATTAGCTATGTATTCGTTTATTTTAATTTTTAAAGAAGCCTTTGCTCTTGAATATTGTGAGCGTGAAGCAGCTTCTTTTATACCCAATTGTTTTGCTATTTGTCGGTGCGACATATCTTCAAAAACATATAAGCTAAAAACTGTTCTATAACCAATAGGTAGTTCTTGAATCATTTTTAGCAAAGTTTCTTCTGTGATGCTGTCATTAAAAAGCCGTTCTAAGTTTTCGTCCATCACCTCTTCTTGCACCTCTTCCATTTCCGAAACTATTTGCAGCTTTCTTTTTTCTTTTCTGAAATGTTCTAGAATGGTGTTTACAAATACTCGTCGCATCCATCCTTCGAAAGAGCCACGACCAGAATATTTTTTTATTTGTGTAAACACTTTAAGAAAACCGTCATGTAGCATATCCTGTGCAGTATCGCTATCCTTGCAATACATCATACATAAACCCAACAAACGTGGAGCATAAGTTTCGTAAAGCTCTCGTTGTGCATTTGTATCTTGTTTCTTGCATGCTGCTATCAGTTCCCGATTCTCCATTCTTTAACTGCGTTCAATAATATAGATGATTAAAAGATAGAAACGTTGCATGGTGTTCCATTTATTTTTTGTAATCTGTTGTTTAGAACCATCTATTTGTTGTTTTGTTCCAAAATTACAACAATATTGTACAGAGAGCTCCTTTGGTGAGGTTTTTTGATGTTTCATTAAAGCAATATAACAAAATACGCTACGAAGGTGAAAATAGCTTTGTTATAATTGCTCAAAGCGATATTTTTTCTTATTTTTGTTATTTGAATATAACCTCTTAAATTACAGTAAGGATGAAAGATTTTTTTAAAATTGTATTAGCGTCAGCATTAGGCTTTTTAGTTGCTAATATTATTCTTTTTATTTTGACTATGTTTCTCTTTTTCGGCTTTATAGGCACCATGGTGGGAGATATGGGCAAAAGCACGTTCAAATTGAAAGATAACTCTGTGTTGAATTTAAAGCTGTCAGGGCAAATTAACGAACGAGTATCTGAAGATGATCCTTTTACTGCAATGTTGGGGTCAAGGGTTCCTACTACGATGGGGCTAAACGATATTACAAACGCCATTAGAAAAGCAAAAGACAACGATGCTATTCGAGGTATTTATATCGATTCTCGCATGTTTACAGCATCAACTGCAACGCTTGCTGAAATAAGGGGAGAGTTGGTTAAGTTTAAAGAAACGGGGAAGTTTATTGTAGCATATTCCGATACTTACACTCAAGGAGGTTATTATTTAGCATCAATAGCCGATAAGGTGGTTATAAATCCGCAGGGAATGTTAGACCTTCATGGAATGTCGGCTTTGCCAATGTTTTATAAAGATGCTTTAGATAAACTAGGTATCGAAGTTCAGGTGTTTAAAGTGGGAACATACAAATCGGCAGTTGAGCCTTTTATTTTAACAAGTATGAGCGATGCCAATCGCGAACAAGTATCTTCTTACTTAAATGATTTGTGGAACACAATAGGCTCTGAAATTGCACAATCGCGCAACATTGACTTTGATAGCTTTAATGCTACTGTAAATAGTATGCCAATGATGCAAGACACTGATTTTTTGTTGCAGTCTAGTTTGGTGGATACTTTACTATACGAGTCGGAGATGAAAAATTATCTTCGCTCACTGTTGGATATTGATGAAGATGATAAGATTCCGTCTGCTAGTGTAACAGATATGAAATCGGTGAAGCCCGCCAAAACAAAAACCTCTAAAAATCATATTGGATTATTGTATGCCGTTGGGGAGATAACTTCGGGCACAGGAGCAAGCAATATACAAGATAAGTATTTGGTAAACGAAATTGAGAAATTGCGAAAAAACAAAGATATTAAAGCTGTTGTGATGCGTGTTAGTTCTCCAGGAGGAAGCGCTTACGCTTCAGAACAGATATGGAAAGCTATTGCCGACTTGAAAGAAGAGAAGCCTGTAGTTGTATCGATGAGTGATGTTGCCGCTTCGGGTGGATATTACATTGCTTGCAATGCAGATAAAATTGTTGCTCAACCCACAACCATTACTGGTTCGATTGGAATTTTTGGAATGTTTCCCAACTTAAAGAAGACAGCAGATAAAATTGGTTTAGGTGTAGATGTTGTTAAAACTCACGAGTTTGGAGATTTTGGAAACTTCGCTAGACCAATGAGAGAAAATGAAATGCAGATACTTCAATCTTATGTTGAGCGTGGTTATGAGTTGTTTTTAACTCGTTGTTCGGAAGGTAGAAACATACCAAAAGATACACTTGCTCTCTATGCTGAGGGGCGTGTTTGGACTGGCAATCAAGCAAAAGAGATAGGACTAGTTGACGAACTTGGCGATTTGAAAACCGCTATCGATATAGCAGCTGACTTGGCAGACATCGAAGATGACTACCTTGTATATGAATATCCAAAAATGCGTAGCTTTATTGAGGAAATTTTGGATGATAAACAAAAAGATATAGCTGCAGAGACAATAAAGGAGTATTTGGGTGAGCATTACAATGTTCTTATGCTTGTGAAAGATATAAAGGAGCAAGACTATGTGCAAGCTCGTTTGCCTTACAACTTTAATATAAACTAAATAAAAACTTTTTTTAAAAGATATCCTCTTTTTCAATGATTAAGCCAGAACCAAAAATCCGAAAAGCTTTGATTCCCTTGTCATGGGTTTATGGACTTGGTGTGGAGTTTCGCAATTTTTTGTTCGATAATGGTGTTTTGAAACAAAAGGAGTATCCTGTGCCCATTATCTGTGTGGGCAATCTAACGGTAGGAGGAACAGGTAAAACTCCACATATAGAATATATTATAGGTTTATTGTCAAAGCAATACAAAGTAGCTGTAGTAAGCAGAGGGTATAAAAGAAAAAGCAAGAGCATGCAAGTGGTTCATGTCAATTCTGATGTGAAGCGAGTAGGTGACGAACCCATGCAGATAAAACTAAAGTATCCGAATACAACTGTAGTTGTTGACAAAAACAGGCGCAATGCTATAGAGTATCTTTTAGAACAAGAGGGCGATTTGAAGCCCGATGTTATTCTACTAGACGATGGATATCAGCACCGATATGTGAAGCCATCATTGTCTATACTGTTGGTAGATAGGCATAGACCAATCTACGAAGACAAACTTCTGCCTGCTGGAAGATTGAGAGAACCATTGCGAAGAAAAGATAGAGCAGCTATTGTTGTGGTTACAAAATGTGGCAATGAGATGCAGCCCATTCATTTCCGTATTTTTGCCAATGGCTTAAATCTTTTTCCATTTCAATCTCTTTATTTCACCAAGTTTAGATACAATAGGTTGAAATCTGTGTTTCCTGAGCTGAATCAAGAGGGTTTAGGGCTAGATGACATCAGAAAAAAACAAGTGTTACTTGTTACTGGTATTGCTTCAACCAAACCATTGGAAGATAAGCTGGCAAGAAAAACGTACAATTTGCACACACTTTTTTTTCCCGATCATCATTTTTACAACAAAGATGATATAAAGAAAATAGAAAAAAGCTTTGCTGAACTACCCGATGATAAAATTGTTATAACTACAGAGAAAGATGCTGTCAGACTGCAAGCATTGACCTATTTAAGCGATGAGCTGAAAGAGAAGCTCTTTTATTTGCCAATTAATGTGTCTTTCTTAGAAGAGAAAGAAAATGAATCATTTAATAAAAAAATAATTAATCATGTTAGAAACTATCAAAAAAACAGCTGATTACCTGAGAGGAAAAATTGGTGAAATACCCAATACAGCTATCATTTTAGGAACAGGACTAGGTGAGTTGGTACACGAAATAGAGGATAAAACAGAAATACCTTATCCAGAAATTCCAAACTTCCCAGTTTCGACTGTAGAAGGACACAGTGGAAAACTTATAATTGGTACTCTTGGTGGGAAAAAAGTGCTTGCTATGCAAGGTCGCTTCCACTACTACGAAGGATACAATATGAAGGAAGTTACTTTCCCTATTCGTGTTTTTCAAGCACTAGGAATTGAGTATCTCTTTGTGTCTAATGCAGCAGGTGGAATGAATTCTAGCTTCGATGTAGGCGATATAATGTTGATAGAAGATCATATCAATCTATTTCCAGAGCATCCATTACATGGCAAAAACCTTGAGGAGTTGGGAACACGTTTCCCCGATATGAGCGAGGCTTACAACAAAGAGTTGCGTTTGCTTGCTATGGAAATTGCTAACGAAAACAATATCAAACTTCAACATGGGGTTTATATCGGACTTACAGGACCAACTTTTGAAACTCCAGCCGAATACAACTATCTTCGCATAATTGGTGGAGATGCGGTAGGAATGTCAACCGTGCCTGAAGTAATTGTAGCTAACCATGCGAAAATGAAAGTGTTGGCATTTTCAATTATTACAGACTTGGGAGTGTTGGGTAAGATTGTGGAGATAACACACGAAGATGTGCAAGAAGCAGCAAAAGTAGCTCAGCCAAAAATGGCTCAAATAATGCGCGAAGTTATTCAAAGAGTGTAATTAATTAGACCTATAAATAACGAGTAGAGAGGATGCAATGTGTAATACAAATAATCCTCTCTACTCGTTTTTCTTTTACTTCGGTTTTGAAAAAAATAAAAGTAAGGTAGATAAACAAACAAAACGAATACAACAAAATGAGAACTGAGATAGCTACACTGGGTGAGTTTGGCCTTATTGATAGGCTAACAAAAGATATAAAGCTAAGCCAACCAACTTCGGTGAAAGGAGTGGGAGACGATGCCGCCATAATAGACAATAAGGATAAGCGTACACTAGTTGCCACTGATTTATTGTTAGAGGGTATTCATTTTGATTTAACCTACTTCCCCTTAAAGCATTTAGGATATAAAGCTGCAATAATCAATTTTTCAGACATCTATGCAATGAATGGAAAACCGCAGCAGATAACAGTTTCATTGGGCATTTCAAAGCGTTTTTCGGTCGAAGACATTGAAGAGTTTTACGATGGAGTAAAACTAGCTTGTCAAATCTATAATGTTGATATTGTAGGGGGCGACACTGCCTCGTCGTTAACTGGGTTTACTGTAAGCGTTACATGTATTGGCATAGCCAATGAAGATGCTATTATATACCGCAATGGTGCAAAAGACACAGACTTGATTTGTGTATCGGGCGATTTGGGGGCTGCCTATATGGGGCTACAACTATTGGAGCGTGAAAAAGCTGTGTTTGCAGGTCAAGAAGATTTCAACCCCGATTTTGCTGGAAAAGAGTATCTATTGGAGCGACAATTGAAGCCAGAAGCTAGAAAAGATGTAACAGAAGAGTTAAGCAAGCTGGGTATTAAACCAACCTCAATGATTGATATTTCTGATGGTCTTTCATCAGACTTGCTACATATTTGCGCGCAGAGCAATGTAGGTTGTCGTGTTTTTGAAGAACGATTGCCTATCGACTATCAAACTGCCATGATGGCCGAATCTTTTAATTTGAATGTTGCCACCGTAGTTCTTAATGGTGGAGACGACTATGAAATGCTGTTCACTGTACCTCTTTCTGTTTACGAGCAAATAAAGGTAGTTCCTGGTATTCATATTGTTGGGCATATAAATGATGCAAGTTTGGAAAGCAAATTTGTTACACGCGATGGTCAAGAAATGCTGCTCAAAGCTCAAGGTTGGAAATCAGAGGAAGAATAATTTTTAAAAATATCTGATTTTTGTGCTTGTTTTGTTTTGTTATTTAAAAAAACAAGCTATCTTTGCACTCGTTATTAAAACAAGGCGTTGGTGCCATAGCTCAGTCGGTAGAGCAAAGGACTGAAAATCCTTGTGTCCCTGGTTCGATTCCAGGTGGCACCACGTAAAAGTCTCTGAATGGATAATCTGTTCAGAGACTTTTTTTTGGTCTATACTGGTTCCAACACGTGAAATTGTGTTTTTGTTTTACATTTCATTGTGTGATTTAATTAAACAGTGTTGCTGCAAACGATTTACAGTCCACATCTACGATGCTTAGAATAGTGTGTTTACTTGTTTGCTACAGACAGAGCTGCATCTAACGATGCGCTGAGTCAGTGTGTTCACACCTTTTTGTTTGAAGATGGAACCTCTATACTTTTTTTATGCATCCATCTTTTAGATTGTACTATTTGTTGGAATTTAGATTGCACTTTACAAACATAAACCACCTTTGTGATTCAAAAATCAAATCCTATACCCACAAAACGGTAATCATAATATGAAATTCAAATCTACTGTTTATGATTCCATAATCAAAACAAAAGCTTAAATCCACAGTATCTGATTCGTCAATCATTGTATTCAACTCAAATATACCACTGTGGTAATTAGGAAATGAGATGAAACCCCAATTTCTGATGAAGGAAATAAGAATGATGTGATAATCTTTAAACTTACCGCTCTGAAAATGATGGTGGTAACACAAAAGTAGAATCTATGACGAGCAAAATGAAAACAGCGAGATGAATACCTTTTCTACGAGAAACGCAAAAAATTTAATAGAGAATATCTATTAACATCTTTATTTTATATACTTTTGTTGAGTGCATGCTATAAATTTAATAAATTGTCTTTGCAAGAAAACGCCAAATATTGCGTTACTCTCTTTTTTGAAACAGTCATTTACTAAAGTAAACTCCTTGCTTTCAAAAACTTCGAAAGCCTTGTCTTTGTCGTTTCTTATCAAAGACTAGTAAATTGGTAGTTTTCTGGCAAACACTAAATAGCGTTTTTTGTGTGTGATACTATTACAATTTAATAAACAAATTATGGAAAAATATTTTACAGTTGATTTTTGGAAGCATTTTATAAGCGCATTTAATCGTTGGTTGGTAACAGATTTGATTTCAATACTAATTTTAATCATATTATTGGTTATTGTATTGAAGATAAGTGCTGCTTTGGTCAATAAAATGAAGGGTGTACTGCTTAAACGAATGGCTTATAAGGATGAAGAACCCGATTTAGAGGTAGAGAAAAGGCTCAATACCTTAATGGGAGTGTTGCGCAAAACATTAAGTATTGTAATTTGGTCGATTTTTATAATGATTTTTTTATCAAAAATCAACATCAACATAGTTCCTATTTTATCTGCTGCAGGAATTGTTGGTTTGGCAGTAGGGTTTGGTGCTCAAGAGTTGGTGCGTGACTTTATAACAGGCTTTTTTATTCTACTCGAAGATGGAATACGCACTGGTGATGTTGCTACCTTGAATGGAACTAGTGGTACGGTTGAGAAAATTGAGCTACGAACTATCACACTTAGAGACTCATCGGGAGTGGTTCATATATTTCAGAATGGTAAAATAAATACTATCTCTAATATGACTAAAGGATGGTCGGCAGTTGTTTTTAATATAGGTGTTGCTTATAAAGAAAATTTGACCAACGTGATGCAAGTAATGCAAGCGGTGGGCGATGAAATGTATGCTGAAGAAGAGTATAAAGTAAGAATGTTGAATACCATAGAGATTTCAGGACTTAACAATTTTGGCGATAGCTCATTGGATATAAGAGCGCGTATAAGAACCAAGCCTGGTCAGCAGTGGGGTGTAGGACGTGAATATCGCAAACGTTTGAAAGAGGCATTTGATAAGCACAATATTGAAATACCTTTTCCACACCAAACACTCTATTGGGGTGACGATATGAAGCCATTGAAACTGTCAGTTAGCGAAGAGCGTAAAAACTAAAATACGAACTTTTATAAAAACAAAGAAAGAGTGCAATCTGAAAACTTAAATTCAGTTACACTCTTTTTTTTTATTTAGTATTATACCAAAAACTATACCCTTTTTTTTAATCAAACATATCGTCTATACCAATTGGGGGCATTTTCGTTTCTTCAAATTCAATCTCCGATTGGTTTAAATTTCCACAAGGATCAAAACCTTCAGGAACATCAAAAACCCCATCATCTTTTAGTTTTATTTCTGGATCAGCATATATTTTCTTGTAAAATATACCGTGTATTGGCAGTGCAGTTCTTGCACCTTGTCCTTGTGCCATGCTGTCGAAGTGGATAGAGCGCTCTTCGCCACCCACCCAAGTTCCAGCAACTATCTCCGGGGTGAAAGACATAAACCACCCATCGGAATTGTTTTGTGTAGTTCCTGTTTTTGCTCCCATTTGTCCTTTTAGATTGTAGTAATAGCTAGACTTCATTCTTGCACCAGTTCCTCCGTTTACTACTGCCTGTAACATATCGAGCATTTTATAAGAGGTGCTCTCGCTGAAAACCTCTTTCATTTGCGGAACAAATGTTGATAGCACATTTCCATACGAATCTTCGATGCGTGACACATAAATTGGTTGTACACGAATGCCACGATTGGCAAATGCAGAATAACCTGTTACCATCTCTTCTACCGATGCATCATTTGGTCCTAAAGCCAATGACACAACTGGGTCGATGGGGCTTTTAAGCCCAAATGAGTGCAGCATTCTTGCAAAAGCGTGTGGTGAGTATAAGCTCATCAAGTAGGCTGTAACCCAGTTGCTAGAGTTTTGAAGACCCCACTTAATGGTTACCCTTTCTCCTACTTTTGAAGCCCCAGCATTTTTAGGAGTCCAAAGGGGTTTGTCGGGGTTGTTTGTTTCGAGAGTTTGAGCTACATGCAGCATTGTGTTGCAAGGAGTTAGCCCCTCCTCCATTGCTAGGGTGTATAGAAAAGGCTTTATAGTAGAGCCAATTTGTCTTTTACCTTGCGTTACCATGTCATACTGAAAGAACGAGAAGTTGGGTCCTCCCACATAAGCTTTCACATGTCCTGTTATTGGACTCATTGCCATAAAACCTGCACGAAGATAACCTTTGTGGTATCTGATTGAGTCCCATGGGGTCATTAGGGTGTCAATTTCTCCTTTTTCCCAAGAGAAAACTTTCATGTCAACTTCTTCACTCTTGAAAATGTTAAGTATCTCTTCTTCACTTTTCTTCTCTTTTTTCAAATCGCGATAACGGTCAGTTTGCCTCATCGCCGTTTTTAATAAACCTTCAACCCGATCGCTCACATCTCTAGAGTAGGGAGCATAGCTCCGTCCTTGTTTTTCTCTAGTGAATTGTGGTTGTAGAAATCCGCCTACATGCTCAGCTACTGCGTCTTCGGCATGTTTTTGCATCCGAGAGTCAATGGTGGAAAATATTTTCAATCCGTCGGTATAGATATTGTAGTGTGAGCCATCGCTTTTTTTGTTTTTATAGCACCAACCATAAAGGTCGTTAGTTTCCCATGCTGTGGAGTCTTCTATAAACTGTTGTCGCAACCAACTTGCTGAGTAGTTCTTTCGGTTTGGCTTTTTCGACATCATTATGCCAGCAAGGTATTGACGGAAGTAGGGTGCTAACCCCTCTCTATGACCCGACCGATTAAAATCTGTCATATCTATATCGATTTGCTGTAATGAGTCTTTTTCAGCATTTGTTATGTGACCAGATTTTCTCATTTGCATCAAAACTATGTTTCTCCGTTGCTGTGTCAATTCGGGGCGACGCATTGGATTGTACAGAGAAGAGTTTTTGCACATACCCACTAGCATTGCCGACTCTTCCTTGTTTAGGTCTTTTGGGAGTTTATTAAAATAAGTCTTTGCTGCAGACATGATACCAACAGCATTGTAGTTGAAGTCATACTTGTTGAGGTACAAGTTTATAATCTCCTCTTTTGTGTAAAAATGCTCTAGTTTTACTGCTATTACCCATTCAATAGGTTTTTGCAGTATTCTTTCGAATGTGCTACTCGCACTTGGCGAATAGAGTAGTTTAGCCAACTGTTGTGTGATGGTGCTTCCACCACCACCGCTTTTTTGTTGTAGTATTCCTCTCTTGACAACGGCTCTTGCTAGTGCATAAATATCAATACCCGAGTGGGAGTAAAACCGTATATCTTCTGTTGCAATAAGTGCATCTATAAGATGAGGCGACAATTCGTCATAAGTAACAAAAACTCTGTTCTCTTTGCTTTGCGAATAGGTGCTTATCACTTTCCCATCCGAAGAGTAGAGTTGAGAGGCATATTTGTCTATAGGATTTTCAAGTTGGTCAATAGGTGGAATGTACCCAATTGCTCCTATTGCAATTAAACCAAACAAAAGAATGCTCGACAATACAATAGCACCAAAAATAAGCCACAAACCTTTTATTATCTTATGCTTGAAGGTTGATTGTTTTTTTATTGATTTCTTGGAAGATCTTTTTTTCTTACCCATAAATAAATTCGTATAGATATAAATAATGTATGTGTAACTGGTGCAAAATTACACAAAAGCATCCATATTCAATCTATATTTATCTTAA
>CAZUHZ010000053.1:0-11515 GCA_964620895.1 uncultured Dysgonomonadaceae bacterium
GTTTTGTACCAGTACGAAAGTGCAAAAAGTTTTATTTTATGGTTTTGTACCAGCACAAAAGCACGAAAAGTAATATTGATTTAGATATAATTAATTACAAAGTGGAAAATTAAAAAAGGAGTGGCACCCTACTTTTCAATGATAATGTCAGGCATTGTGCCCCGCTTCCATGTTTCACTCAATTGGCGCTTGAAATCGCCACCATCCTTATCTTTCTCCACCCAAAATGACTTATGCAAGCAAGTAGCGTCAAGTTTATAATCAATTCTATTGGAAATGCCAATGAGAGAACTATTGACATGTTGCGAAATTACCTCAACATATTGATCGGTTGACTCTATTATAATATTTCCTTGACTAGTAATTATAGCACCTAAATCGCAATGTACAAATATGGTGTAAGAAGCATTGGGATGAACTACCATAAATGTGCCTGGATGAATTTTCTTTTCTTTGCCTTCATCATCTAGAGTGGTTCGCTCCAGAGACCACACTCCAATAAATCGTTCAATTGGGTTGGTCCATTTTTGAACATCAGAACTATCGGTTGTTTTATTTACTATAGTATCATTATTTTGAGCAACTAGCCCACCACACACCACTATGCTAATGACGAAACAGAGACTTACGACTATTTTTTTCATATCATTTTAAATTAAGGGTTATGTAAACTATGATAAACATGTACTTATTTCACATGACTAGCTAAAGATATACAATATTTGGAACATATCAAAGCAGAATGCATTATTTTTAATAAAATATCACACTATAAATTTGCTATTTACAAAAAAACACGCTATAGGACGCAAGCAGTCAGTTTTTTCGATTGTTGGAATCTGCTGTAACAGAAAGAAAAAAATGAATAGATAAACAAATCAGCAAATCAGCCTAATTTAAGACCTCCCCACACTGCTAATAAGCCAAAAGCAATACTGAAGAAAATATAGAAAACAGATAAGATAGTGTTTCCCGATTGCCACAACTGCACATTTTCGTAAGCAAAGGCAGAAAATGTGGTGTATCCCCCACAAAACCCTGTAACCAAAAGTAACGACAAGCCTTCGTTTTTGTCGATATTGGGCAAAAGGTAACCCACGAGCAACCCGATAAGAAAACAACCCACAACATTTGCAATAAAAGTGCCTACCAATGCCCAATCTGATGATATGAATCGTAATGACAAGCGCGAAGTAAGCAATCGAAGCATACTTCCAAGTCCGCCACCTAAACCCACAAGTAATAAATCTTTTATCATAGTGCCATTTTTGGTATTTTTACGCCTTGCATGGTGCTAGTAAAACTCTTGTTGCCTATAACAAACACAGCTAGCAAACTCACAACAACAAAGTAAAGTTTACACCTTTACCACTTTGTGAAGCTTCACATAAAATAGATAGCCCTCTACATTCGCATAACCCATACTGCGGATACTCCTAGCATAGTTTTGCACCTGTTTTACATACTTGCTTTCGATAGACTCGCCAAATTTATAATCGACTATCACCACCTTGTCATCTTTTATCATTACCCTATCGGGACGAATAAAGTTCATGGTTGGATGCAATACTTGCTGCTCGTTGAGCACGCGATAGTTGCTCGAATACCAATCTTGCACTTGTGGCAAGGAAAGACTTTCGAAAAGTTCATGAAACAAGTCTTGTTTTTCTTGAATTGTTAATTCTCCACTCAACACTCTTTTTTCTAAGGCTCCATCCAAGTCATCAAGTGTGTGTATCTCACTCACAATTTCATGCATTAGTGTACCAAAATTGCGTGTACCATCGTCCGAAAAATAACCAATACCCGACAAACGCATTTTCAAACGGTTGCGAAATGGAGTAGATTGCCAACTGGTGAGAACAGCTTCATCTTCCACATCCTTTTCATCCTTTTTATGGGATTTATCTAGCTTTTTGGCTTCGCCATAATTAAACGACAACTTCTCTTGTTTAACACCCTCACTATCCTCTACTTCTACCGCCTCGTCGGTTGTTTTGCTGAGCACAGATGCATTAACACTAAGCCACAACAAATCGGATACATTCTTTATTGCATTCAAGTTTTTAGGTTTAGGAGCAGTAACAATCAATCGATGCTTGGGACGAGTGAAGGCTACATAAAGCAAGTTCAGGTTATCAATAAAAGAATACAACTTCTCTTCAAGATATTCTTGCTTAAATATAGTAGATGCCAACTTTTTGTTGTATTTCACTGGCACTACACCCAAATCATTGAAAGGTGCAACTTTTGGTTTACACCACATAATAGGGGCACGCTGATAATCGGGTTCAAAAGTCCAATTTACAAAAGGCAAGATTACAGCGCCAAACTGCAATCCTTTCGATTTATGAATAGTCATGAGTTGTATAGCATCCTGATTATCGGGAGAGAAAAGACTTTTTTTCTCTTTTACTTCGTCCCACCACATTAGGAAGCCATTCAAATCGGCAGTTTTACGAGCACTATACTCATTAATAAGATCGAGAAATGCTTGAATGTAAACTGTGTCTGTGGGTGCAGTTGCTTCTTTTACTAATTCAAACAATGCTTCGGCCAATTCATAAAGCGGTAACGATAGTACAGCAACAAGCTTCTGCTTCAATTCGTCGGGCAAATCGTCGGTGTACTGCTGCACATAATTATCAAAAATATCCGAAGCATTCATTTTGGTAGTGAAGCGATAATACTCGTATATTGCACGTACCTGTATTGTCTTTTCGTGTGGACTGTTGATATATTGCAACAATGCCACTACAGCCTTCACACACGAAGAGTTGGTGAGTAGCAGTGCCTCATTGGATATAAAATCGTATTTGTATTCCGAATCTGGATTATCATCCTTGTACTGCAACAAACGTTCGGAAACAGCCACTGCCTCTTTGCCTTTTCGCACAAGTATGGCAATATCTTTAAGTTGAAAACCATCGTCTTGCAGCTTCTCCAATATGAAAGGCAGTTGCTCCAACGACTCCTCATTCCACTTAACACCCTTTTCTTGCTCTATAAAGTTAATGCTCACCCTACCCGCATCGGCTTCTCTAATGGGTGCAATATTTTGTGATACCTGACTGTAAGCACTCTCTATTTTGGTAGAGTAGTATTCATTGTCTTGTATCTCTTCGTCAGTTCCTACATATTCGGCTTGTAAAACAGTAGCAGCATGCTTAAAAAAATTATTGTTGAATGTGACAACATTTCCATCGCTACGCCAATTAGTTTCCAATACATGCTGTTGAATATTGGGAGCTGAAAAGTCCTCCTCTATCTGTTCTTCAAGTAGTCGCCAATCGGAGTTGCGCCAGCGATAAATACTCTGCTTCACATCTCCCACTATTAAATTGTAACATCCCGAAGCTAAACTCTCTTGCAAGAGGGGTCGAAAATTGTTCCATTGCATTGTGGATGTATCTTGAAACTCATCAATCATAAAATGGTTGAGACGCGAACCTATCTTCTCGTATATAAATGGCGACTCGCTATCTGCAATAATCTTATTGAGTAGTTCTTTCGTATCAGATAGAAATAACATGTTTGCATCGCGCCGATAAGCTTGCATACGATTGTTTACATCGCTCAATATTCCCAATGTATTGAAAAGACGCAGTATTTCTTTGGCAGTAGCATAATCGGTACAATCGTCGTAAAGTGCTATAACCTGAATCACACAATCATTCAATCCATCGCTGTAAGCAGCCTCTATGGAGCTTTTTGTTTCATCGGGAGCACTTTTAGCGTACCAACGCGTCACATCATTGGGATAGTTTAGGAAAGTAGTTGTCAGATCAGGAACTTCACCATTAGCCCAAGCCTCAAACCTTCTAAATTGTGAACGATTCCCACCCGAGAAGGCTGTAAACGACAAGCTGCAGTTCTCAACAATAGATTGTGCACGTCTTCCAATCTTTCTCAATTGATTTTCGTAATCGCTCACAATGCGCTGCAGTTCTTTCTTGTATTCGTTGAGTGTTTCCCTATCATTTATCTGATCTTGCACTAATTTTGGGAGGGTAATAAAATCTTCGTTAAACAAGTTAGCAGCCAACTTAACTATCTCGTCGTTTATTTTCCAAGTTTTGCTATCTTCTACTTGGTCTTTCATGAAAGCTAACAACCATTCTATTAAATCGTCATTACCATCTTGGTCCAACTCGTTGAGCATAAGATCAACTATTTCTGGTAGAAACGATTTGTTGTCAACTTCTACTTTATAGCCACCCGTAATTCCCATTTCGCGTGTAAAGGCGCGCATAGTTCGTTGAAAAAAACTATCGATGGTACTTATAGAAAAATTGGAGTAATTGTGAAGAATGCTTTTCAGAATACCTTGCGAACGTTTCTGTATATCACGTTCCGATAGTTTAAATTCATCTTTCAACTGCTTCAGATAGCCCGATTTATTACCAACAGCAAGATTGTTGAGTTCCTCAACAATACGCGATTTCATCTCATCGGTAGCTTTATTGGTAAAAGTTACCGCTAAAATATGGTTGTAATTGTTTGGTACACTAAAAAGAAGACGTATGTATTCGCCCGTCAGTTGGTGGGTTTTGCCCGACCCTGCCGATGCTTTATAGACATGTAGGTATGGAGGTTTATTAGATAACACGTGTTTTTTTATATCCTTCCTTTTGTAATATTTCTAATACTCTGTTGCGCATATCGCCTTGAACAATTATTTCACCATCTTTTACCGAACCTCCTACTCCACACTTTACTCTCAAGAGTTTGCCAAGCTCACTTAAATCGTCAACTTGTCCCACAAATCCTGTAACAATTGTAACAGCTTTGCCACGGCGGCGCTTAGTATCTAGCAGTATGCGTAGAGCTTGTTTTTCTTTTGCAAGAGTGTCCTCTTCTGGAGTTTCCTCTTGTTCGTATTCAAAATCGGGATTAGTTGAATAAACTATGTTTAGTTTTTTCTTCCAGTCGTTCATAATTGTCTCTCTTCCTTTCTAATATTCAAATAAATAGTTGATTATAATAAATAGTTTTTACTTACGAACAAATTGACCAGACTCTACAGATTGCACCACGTTTATTATATAGTCGCCCATATGCTCACACTCTACAACTATGTCCATATAAAAAACGCCAGTTTTATAGTCGTAAAGATTATCGTTTATACTTTCAATATTTTTACGTTTCAGCATGTTGCGGAGTTCGTTTATTCTATTTTCATATTTAATGCTGTCGGTCATATCTGCATCCGAAACTTCTTGTTTCTCAAGCACCTCTTGCATTTTATCGTAAGCCTTTTCAAGCTCTCTCCACATCAAGCGAATGTTCTCCTCTATTTCTTCTGTGAATACAGCCTTTGCCTCAATCTTGCGTTTGTAGTGGCGCGCCATATTGTGGCAAGAGTCTGCAATACTCTCTATCTCTGTAACATCGCGCAATATCGATCTTATTCTTTCCTTACTTTGGTTACTCAATCTACCTTCGGCAACCCTATTTAAGTAAGAGCCAATTTCAATCTCCATTCGGTCGCTAATCTCTTCATATTTTTCTATCCGCGAGAATAACTTCACAAAATTGACCTCATCTGTAGCAGATGGTAATTTTTGAACTAGTTTAAACATTTTCCTAGTTCGTTTTGCATAAACGTTCAACTCCTTCTCTGCTTGCAGAATGGATAACTCAGCAGTAGAAAGCATGCCAGTAGTAATAAATTGCAATTGAAACATTTCATCTGCATCTTCATCTTTGGGTTTGATAACAAATTTACAAATACGCTCATATAGATTCACAAACCAAATCATTATAAGCACATTCCCTATATTAAACATGGAGTGATAGAGTGACAATCCGTAGGATGTAACTGCCTCGTAAGATTGATATATACCTTGTTTAGCTACCAAATCGGCAGATAATTCTGAAGCCTTCAATGTAGTTATCGATCTAAACTCTTGAGGGGATAATGTTGCTACAAAGTTTTCCATTCCAGTAGGATCAGTTCCCCAGAAACTCTCGGTAAGACCCGACACCATATTTACAAAAAACTTAAATATAAAAAGCATCCAAATCACTCCCAAAACATTAAACATAAGATGCGCAAACGCGGCTCGTTTTGCCGATACATTAGCAGAATAGGCTGCAATATTTGCTGTAATTGTAGTACCAATATTTTCGCCCATAATCATCGCTGCAGCCGATTCAAAACCAATCCAACCTCTAGAGCACATAATGAGTGTAATGGCTACAGTAGCACTCGACGATTGCACAATAATAGTGAGCACAGTACCAATAACTAGGAAAATAAGCGTAGAAAGAAAGCCCAAATCTGAAAAACCACTCACAAAAGCAAGCACTTCAGGATTGTTTTGTAAATCGGGCATGGAGTTTTTCAATAGGTCTAACCCTAAAAACAAAAACGCAAAACCAAAGATAAATTCTCCTAAGGACTTGCGTTTGCTTTTTGACGAAAATATTAGAGGTAAACCAACTCCAAGCAACGGAATGGAGATAATACTAATAGAAAACTTACCAAAACCGAACAAAGATATCATCCAAGCTGTTACAGTAGTTCCCACATTAGCACCCATTATCACCCCTATGGACTGTGCCAAGGTAAGAAGACCAGCATTTACAAAACTCACCACCATAACACTGGCAGCAGATGATGACTGAATAAGGGCAGTTACCATAATACCCGTAAACACCCCCATTACTCTGTTCCTAGTCATTGCTGCAAGAATACTCCTGAGTTGTTCGCCTGCAATTTTTTGCAAGCCCTCACTCATGATCTTCATACCGTATAAAAACAGCCCTAAAGAACCTACTAGTTCAAGAAAGTTGAAAAACGTATAGCTCATGTTCAAAAATTAATGTAAATTCGTCCACAAATATACTTTAAAATAGACGAATCACAAACATATACTAACCATTATTAAAATAATTATTATGACAGACAAAGTTGAAATACATTTAAAAAACACAAACGAAAAAAAACAAATACCCATAGGTACCTCATTAGAAGACATAATAAAGATATTTAATTTCGAAATGCCCTACCTTATCACAAATGCAAGGGTAAATAATAGAACCGAGTCATTGGCATACAAAGTATATCGTCCTAAACTAGTTGAATTTGTTGATCTCTCTTCAAATTCAGCCTTGCGTACTTATGTGCGCTCGCTCTGCTTTATATTAACTAAAGCAGTAAATGATGTGCTTCCAAAAGCTACTACCTATATTGAGCACGCAGTATCTAAAGGGTATTTCTTTCATATAGAAGAAAACGGAGAAACTGACATGGTAACCAATAGCCAACTAGACAATATACGCAATAGAATGCGCGAAATTGTAGCAGCCAACCACCCATTCATCTCGCATGAAGAGGAAACAGGAGATGTGGTAAAACTTTTTAGAGAAAAAGGTATGGAAGACAAAGCATTGCTCCTTGAAACCTCCAATTTTATGTACTCGCGCTACTTCGAGTTAGATGGTTACATCAATTATTTTTATGGCTCTCTCACACCTTCTACAGGCTACATCACTATTTTTGATATAATGAGATACAATGGTGGATTTCTGCTACAAATACCCAATAGAGCAACTCCCGATAGGCTAGAGGATTTTATTCCTCAAGACAAACTATTAGAGAGCTATCGCGAACATCTTCATTTTCTGAAGATGATACAACTCGACAATGTGGGCGATCTGAACAAAGCCAAGCAGGAGAATCGTATTTCTACTGTAATTCAAGTTGCCGAAGCTTATCAATCGAAACAGATAGGCGATATTGCAACAGAAATAGCAAAAAGATATGAAGAGGGTGTACGTGTAATATTGATATCAGGACCTTCATCATCGGGCAAAACCACGTTTAGAAAAAGATTGGAAGTGCAGCTAATGGTGAAAATGCTTAAACCAGTAGGGATATCGCTCGACGACTATTTTGTGAACCGAGAAGATACACCAAAAGACGAAACTGGAGACTTTGATTACGAATCGCTCTATGCATTAGACTTACCACTATTTGAAAGAGATATGCTAGCACTAATGAATGGTGAAGAGGTAAATATGCCTATCTATAATTTCGCGACTGGCTTGCGCGAATACAACAACCATAAACTAAAGATAGACCCAAACAACATTCTTATTGTAGAAGGAATACATGCGCTCAATCCTGAGTTGACATCGCGTATTCCTGACGACAAGAAATTTATGATTTATGTGTCGGCACTTACAACTATTTCGCTGGACAACCACAACTGGATCCCCGCATCAGATAATAGACTCTTGCGCCGCATGACACGCGACTACAACTACAGGGGCTACTCGGCAATGGATACCATTTCACGCTGGGGGAAAGTACGTAGAGGCGAAGATAAATGGATATTCCCGTATCAAGAAAATGCAGATGTGATGTTCAATTCAGCAATGATTTACGAGTTAGGTTCTATTCGCAAGCATGCAGAGCCTATTCTACAACAAGTTCCACGCAATGCTCCAGAATATGCCGAGGCTTACAGACTATTGAAATTTTTATCCTATTTCAACTATATAACAGACAACGAACTACCACCAACATCACTTCTGCGCGAGTTTTTAGGAGGCAGTAGTTTTAGATATTAAACAGAAAAGACTTACCACATATCACAAAATGAATATTAGAGAAAACCTGAACTATAACGATATTATTTGCGCCATCTCAACGGCTCCTGGTATGGGAGCCATTGCAGTTGTGAGACTTTCGGGCAAAGGAAGCATTGCACTGACAGACAGTATTTTCGAATCGCCCAACAACAAGAAGCTTGCCAATCAAAAACCGTACACCGTACACTTTGGCAAAATTATGGACAATCAAACCACATTAGACGAAGTGCTCATAACTATATTTCATGCGCCCCACTCTTTCACAGGCGAAGAGAGTGTTGAGATAGCTTGTCACGGCTCGCTTTATATTCAGCAAAAATTGATGGAAGTGTTGATACATAAAGGGGCACGCTTGGCAGAGGCTGGCGAATATACACGCCGTGCTTTCGCTAATGGAAAGTTCGACCTATCTCAAGCCGAGGCAGTTGCCGACCTAATAGCCGCAACATCCGCCTCATCGCACAAAGTATCTTTAAATCAGATGCGTGGAGGCTTCACCAACAAAATCGCCAAACTACGCGACACACTGTTGCAATTTGTATCGTTGATAGAGTTGGAGCTCGATTTCTCTGAAGAAGATGTGGAGTTTGCCAATCGCGAAACACTTACAGAGCTAACCAATGAGGTGGAGAGCGAAATAGATAAACTAGCAAACTCGTTTAGTTTGGGCAATGTTATCAAAAATGGTGTTCCTGTAGCTATTATTGGTGAAACCAATGCTGGAAAATCTACCCTACTCAACTTGTTGCTGGAAGAGGAAAAAGCCATTGTTTCTGATATCCATGGCACTACTCGCGATGTGATTGAAGATGTAATTAATATCGAAGGTATTTCTTTTCGATTTATCGACACAGCTGGTATTCGCAATACTTCCGACGAGATAGAAATGATGGGCATTGAGCGCACCTATAAAAAAATAGAACAAGCCTCTATTGTACTTTGGGTGATAGACCTCACAACGCCTGACACAAAAATTGAAGATTTGGCGAGAGCTATTGTCCCTAAACTAAAAAATAAACACTCGCTACTTCTCTTCAACAAAGCCGACTTGCTATCGAAAGAAGAGTTGGAGAACAAACAAAGTCTCTTAGAAGAACTAGATACAGACAGACTATTTATCTCAGCCAAAAATCAAGACAATATACACACCCTACAAGAGTTATTGATAAAAGCGGCTCATGTGCCCTCTATTGGCGAAGCCGATGTAATTGTTACCAATATGCGCCACTATCAAGCACTCGTAAAGGCTCACGTCGCTATAAAACGTGTGAGCGAAGGATTGGAAATGGGCATTTCGCACGATTTCTTGGCACAAGACATCCGGGAATGTATGTTTCACTTAGGTGAAATTTCTGGTCACATCTCTACAGATGAGATATTGGGCAATATTTTTTCTAAGTTTTGTATTGGCAAGTAAGTAGAGACCTAGCACAATGTAGGTTTATTGCCATTTTGCAGCAAACATTTTACTTAACCATCTTCCAAGTTTCGAGGATAATTTTCGCTGCAAAAAAGGGGCTAAACAAATTGAAGTTTTAAGAATAATAAAAAGCTTGTTGAGTCATCCAACAATTTTGATTATTTTTGCATCTAATAAAAATTCACTTATGAAAAAGAAAACTAGAGCAGCCATTGTTGGCTACGGTAATATTGGGAGATATGTTGTAGATACGATAGTGCACACTCCCGATTTTGAAATAGCAGGAGTAGTTCGTCGCAATATTGAAGAGATACCATCAGAACTAAAAGAATTTGAAGTTACAGATTCAATCATTAAACTTTCGGATGTTGATGTAGCTATTTTATGTTTACCTAGCCGATTATTAGAAGTGTCGGCAAAAGAGATACTAGAAATGGGAATCAATACTGTTGATAGTTTTGATATTCACTCGAAGATAGTTGCACTTAAAACATCGTTGGGTGATGTGGCAAAAAAGCACAATGCTGTATCTATTGTATCGGCAGGCTGGGACCCTGGCAGCAACTCAGTTGTGCGTGCATTGATGCAAGCAATGGCTCCAAGTGGCATTACTTACACCAACTTCGGACCTGGCATGAGTATGGGTCACTCTGTGGCAGTGAAAGCTATTGATGGAGTAAAAGATGCACTGTCTGTAACTATCCCTACTGGAACTGGCATTCATCGACGCATGGTATATATAGAGCTGGAAAATGGTTATAAACTAGACGAAGTGTCTGAAGCTGTGAAAAACGATGCCTATTTTGTGAATGATGAAACACATGTTTTTGAAGTTGACGATATCAATCAATTAAAAGATATGGGTCACGGTGTTGCAATGGAACGGAAAGGTAGTTCGGGAAGCACTCAAAACCAACTATTCTCGTATAGTATGCGCATAAACAACCCTGCATTAACAGCTCAGATGTTGGTAAATGCTGCTCGTGCATCTATGAAACAACAACCGGGAGCATATACACTTATCGAAATTCCTGTGGTGGATTTGTTGCCAGGCTCTACGAATGAGTGGGTTGAGAAGTTGGTATAATAAGCTGTTATTATTCCGATACGCAGTGAAGAATCTTTTTAACAGATTTACTATGGTTAATGGGATACTTCACTGCGTTTTTGTATGACAGAAGGCATTAACGAGATACTCCATATCGCTCCAGCTCATTCAATAGTAAAAGGGTTATCTTGTCTGCTCACTGTTTACCGCTGAAAGCTGAAAATAAAAAACTAAAAACAGCTATTTTTCAAGACAAATCCTGAAAAATTAACTATCTTTGCTAGTCAAACAGATAAAATTACAGCTTATGCTAATGTACATTACTTGGGACGTTGATCCTGAACTATTCACAATTTTTGGAAGAGAAATCAGATGGTATGGTCTGCTGTGGGTTATAGGACTCATAGTTGCCGTAGTTATTGTTCAGAAAATATTTGAAAAAGAGA
>CAZUHZ010000054.1:0-11511 GCA_964620895.1 uncultured Dysgonomonadaceae bacterium
ACCACACTTCGGCTCCGCTCAGTGACCACATTAGTCTTTTCTGTCCTTGCTCCCTGAAGGAAGAAGCCTAATAATCAGCCCTCTCTGCAAATATACGAAGGGAATTTAGGGGCGGAAATGAGTGTGATTGACTTTTCGGAGTAGGTTCAATTTTTTAAAATGTCAAAACCTTATCGCTATCCATAATCCAATCAGCTAACTCATCCATAGTTGACTTGTTTGCACCTTCGAAATAGGGATGGTTTTTATGAATACCACAGCGAGCCATACATGTGCCACAAACCCTTACTTCTACATTTTTTGAAATTAACTCTTTTAGCATTTCAGATAAATCTTGGTCGTAGCCTTCTGGTGCTTTGCAAACGTCTCTTGCCATATCAACTGAATCGTTCATAAGAAAAATTCTTACTTCTTGTCCCTTTTTTCTGAGGGTTTCAGCAAGTCTAAGTCCGTTCCAAGTCACATCAGTGTTGTCGTACGGTTCGTGATTGAAAATAAGTAGCACTTTCATTTTTTTCTTGTTTTATTTGGTTATACTTTTATTTTTATTCTCTCATGGAGTCCACACATTGGTCTAATTGATAGCATCCTTTTTATCTGAAAATATTTGCCACCAAAGCAATCCCATAAGCCATGCTGGCTAGTAGCATAACCCAAAGAAATCCTGCTTCAACAGCAATGATGGTTGCCAAAACTGTACTTATTACAGAGAAGCATCCATTGACGCCCCATGCCCATGGGATGAGGGTGTTGTTGTGCCCATCAAGGTGTTTTAATCCAATAGGGAAGGGCATACCCATAAAAAATGCAACAGGCGATATAAGAAGTATAGAGAAAAGGATTTTTAGGATAAATGGCAAACCAATTGATGCTCTTAAAAGAGGGGTGAGAACAAATGCATATAGCAGTATGAAGATAATAACCAGCGAAAGAACCACAGATATGCTTTTGCTACTGTTTGTAAGTTTTGACGACATCAAGCTACCAATACCCGACGATATTAATATTCCAGTTAATACAGCAGAAGCTGCAATAACGGGATTTCCGAAATAGAGGATAAACTGCTGAATAAATATAATTTCCACAAACATAAACCCTATACCTATTCCACTAAAATGTAATAGGGTGTAAACTTTTCCTTTTCCGCTCCATTGGGTGAAAAATAGGGGGAAAACAATCAGAATAAAGGCAATAAGTATTATCTGAATAAAGGTAAGCAGTGTAATGAAGTAGCCTATTTCGAGAAAAGGAACAGCTCCTTGTCCAAACAAATGGCGCAACTTGTTTAATCGACTGAATTTAAGAAACTGCGAGAAATAGGGTTTGTTGTCGGTGGCGGGGGTAATGTTGAAGTCATAGTTTTTGTAAAAGGCTTCTCTTTCTGACGATACTATCTGATCGGTATAATTGAAAAAACTACTGTCCTCTAAATGGTTAAAAACCGACCTTTCAGTAGCGACAATTCCAGGCAATAAAACGGGGTCGAAATACATTTGCTCACAAAAATCTCTTATTCTTGCTATTTCGTCGGCATTAAATGGCGTTTTTTTAAGAACAAAACTGATAGTTCCCCAACTTCTAATAGCCACTAAATGTTGTTCAATCTCTTTATATCCATTTCGTTCAAGTGTCTCAACCAATGTGGCTAAAACCTTTAGCGGATTCCTTACAGGATAATCCATCCATGAGGTAATCTCAATAATGCCACTATCACTAAGGTGTCTCCATACTTCGCTCATGCCATCAAGGGTCATTAAGTACTGCTCTTCGAGAGCATTAACGCCTGAGCTACCGCCAAAACTTTCGATGGGTGGCAAAACTACAAGGTCGTAATGAGAGCTTTCTGCTAAAAGGAAACTACGTGAATGTGAATTTACGGATTTGAGTTTTTGATTTGAAAACAGGAATCCATTCTTAGTAGCAAGTTCATTTTTGAGCAAGCTCAGTGCTTTTTTGTTCTCTTCTACCAAAGTAACCCTTTCGGCACCACTCCAAAGAGCATGATGGGCATGTAAACCCGTTTTCCCATCCAATATAAGCACATCAGTAGGTTTGGAAACAATATAAGCCAAATTATGGGTAGTGTAGGCAAGAAAATGGGTTTCGTTGCTCTTGGTTCTATCGGTAAGTGGTCCAAACCAATTGCCGTTGCAATATACAATATCGCCTACAGGAATATCGCCTGTGAAAGAAAGACTTAAGCCAGGAGCATTGCGAAATGATGGAGCTTTTACTACCTGAATGTGTCCGTAGGGGCTTTTGCTTTCGATGTAAATCTCACTTTCAGGCATATTTAGTGCTCCTGAGATACCTTTAAATTGTGAAACAGGAAGCTCTGAAGGAAAGATGACTAGATAAACTGGTAATAAAAGCAACAGTAGCGATGGAGCAATTAATCTTTTGAACCATGCTTTGGGAATGATAAGTATGCCCGCAACAATCGGAAGAATAGCAACTACAGCAGGTAGCTGAGCGGGATAGAACACCCAGAGCAGTGCCAACAGAAAAATGCCTCCGACACCCGAGCCAAGCAAATCGGCAAAATACATTGTGCCAATGCGACTTACGTATTGTGTGTAAATAAGCCCAATGGCAAGGGCTCCTAAAAAGAAGGGAATAAAGAAAGAGAAATAGGAGAGAAAAAGATATTTAACGTTCGAAAAGTCCACAAAGATTAGATACGTATCAAACTTTCCAAAAAGTGCGGAGGAGAATAGAATTATACCACTCATGGCAACTCCTGTAAGAATCATCAGCATGTAGAGAGCAAACTCTATATGCCGTTCAAACCATTTTCGAGTGAATGCAAGGAGTGTGCCGCTAGCACCAAACCCCAGTAGAGCAATCGAAATTACCATATAGGCAAAATGATTCCATTGCACTGCAGAAATCAACTGCATCAACGCCAACTGAAAAGCTATTAATGATGCTGAAAGCAGACCGAGTGAGAGATAGATTCTTTTATTCATTGTCCAATGGCTTCAATTTATTCCTTTTGGCTTCTGGTGAATGGTACAAATCTAACAGGAATCAGGTTGGATGTAGATATTTTACCTTCCTTCTTTTCAACCAGCATAAGTGTTTGAACAAAAAAAGGTGAACCAACGGGAATAATCATTCTTCCCCCATCTTTCAGTTGTTGAATTAGAGAAGGAGGAATGTGTTCTGATGCCGCTGTTACAACAATTGCATCGAAAGGAGCTTCCTCTTCCAAACCATAGTATCCATCACCACTTATTACTTTTACATTGTCATAGCCCAACTCATGGAGTCTTTTGGAAGCTGTTTTTGCAAGTTCAGATACAATTTCGATGGTGAACACTTTCTCTACAATTTCTGCTAAAACTGCAGCTTGGTAACCCGACCCTGTGCCAATTTCCAAAATCTTATCGCCTGGTTTTGGCTTTATAATCTCTGTCATGTAACCAACAATATAGGGTTGCGAAATAGTTTGCCCATACCCTATCGCCAAGGGGCTATCATCATAAGCTATGCGCATATATTGAGGAGGTACAAACAGATGGCGCTCTACTCTCTTCATTGCATCAAGAGTATAAACATCTTTAACACCTCTCTTTGATATTTGCTTAGTCACCATTTTCTCCCTCTCTCGCTTATAGTTTTGTGCATGTATCGACCCCGAGAAAATAAATAATGCGAGTAAAATATATAGATGTCTCATAATTTTATATCATTTATCCCACATTGCCCATCCTGTTTTTTAGTGTGTGTGCATCTATGCAAAGCTAAATAGATGAATAGTGCGGGTTGGGTTAATTGGATAACAATATACAAAAAAATATTGTATAATGGTGAGGTGTAGTTTAATATGATTAAAAGTGTTGAGTGATATAGGCATTAATTGTTTGGCAATGGCTATAGGGGAAAGTGTTGACAAGGATATTCAAAACAGACACTTCTTCGCTTTATCTATTCAGTGTGATAAAAAGTTGCAATAGGAACACTTATTTACAACTAGCTTCTGTTTTTGGTGTGAAACAGTATAAAATTTCAGACCCGATAAAAGCATAAACAATCACAATAAATTGCTACATTTGAGTACTTAAGATGATTTGATTTTATAATTTTTTTATCCGTAGATGTATTAATCAGAAGAAATTTCCTTATTTAAATCAGTATATAAATTAAGAAAACTCCCACTTGACATGAAAACAGGCAAAACTCTCAGTCTAGTTAATCTATTCGTTACTCTCTTGCTTTTTGTATCCCTTAGTTCTTTCGGACAGAGCCGACAAGAGAAAACAGATACAATTATCCATAAATTTAATTTTGTAGAGATGCCCAAAGTGCAATACCAATATCAGTTGGAGCCATTGAAACAGCATGCCACAGGTAGCGATAGCCTGAAGCTAATTGAGCTGGAGAATCAACTGACCGAAGAGCGTATATTAAAAGTGATAAACAGTGCTTTCAAAGAGCATTTGAGCGATGCAGAAGTGGATGATGTCTATAACTTTTTGCAGTCTAGTGCTTATGATAAGTTGTTTGTAGAGGGGTTGATATTTAAGTTTATAGATAGCCATTATAGCTATATGGACAAAGAGATAGATAGAATAACCAACAAGCTCGATGAGTCGATTAAAAGTGCTACTCCCATATTTAAGCCAATACCTATTGATAGAGAAGATGGGTTTTATGCAACTGTCGATTATAATAGGTCTGATGAAGATAAGGATGTTAAGCTTGAAGAGAAGCCTTCGTTGACTTCAAAGGATATAAAAGAGGCAACGAAAATTTCTTTCGAGGGTATGTATCCAGAGATTGCTGTTCAATTCACAAAAGAGGGTGCACAGAAGCTTTACTTATTAACTAAAGAGAATATTGGCAAGCCATTGGCAATAGTGATTGCAAAGCAGATAGTGTCGATGCCAACAATAAATGTTGCTGTTATGCATGGCAGGGCTAGCATAGCTGGTAGTTTTACTGACGAAGATATAGATAAGATGATTGAGCGATTGAAAGAAAAAGAATAGGGTGGGAGTACATTCAAGCAAATAAATAGCTAAATTTGTATTCTCAATTTCAATTTGCTTTTATTAGTTACTTTTACTTGTTATGATAAATAGAAGAAAACCCTCGTTGTGGGGCAATATATATGTGGTGTTGTTTTTGCGCCTATTATTAGTTTTTGCACTTTATACCCTTACCCGACTCTTGTTCTATCTGTTAAATCCATCGCTTTTTACAGATATCGAGGTTGGTTATCTTGTCTCTCTTATGTATCGTGGATTGAAGTTTGATGCCTCGGCTATTGCCTACACCAATTCGTTGGTGATATTGATGCACATTCTTCCGTTTAAGTTTAGATACAATAAAGCGTATCAGAGAGTGGTGTCAATTATCTTCTACATTGTCAACGCTATTGGCATTATCCTCAATATGATTGATGTGGTTTACTATCGCTATACTATGAAGCGCACCACTGCAGGAGTTTTTCAAGAGTTTGAAAATGAAAATGCCACTAATTTCATCAATTTTATTTGGGACTTTTGGTATATTACTCTTATAGTAATTGTGCTAGTTGTACTGATGGTGTGGGCATATAAGAAAATCAGAATTAATCGTTCTCCTGTCAATTTTAGAGCCTATATCTACTATCCCCTAAGCCTTGTTTTGATGGCTATTATTGGCTATTACACTGTTGGGGCTATGCGTGGTGGCTACACTGCAGGCACACGTCCAATTACATTGAGCAATGCAGCAGAATATATACGCAAACCCGAGCATCGTTCTATTGTGCTCAATACTCCTTTTTCCATTATTCGCACCATTGGCAAATCTCGTTTGCAACGCAAAGAGTATTTTGGCAAGGCTGAGCTTGATGAGATATTTTATGTGCAACATGAACTTAAAGCTGATACAACTACACTTTTCAATCAGTTTGAAGGGCGCAATGTAGTGCTCATCATTTGGGAAAGCTTTAGCAAAGAGTGGGTTGGTTCGCTCAACAAAGATATTGAAGGGTACAGAGGTTATACTCCTTTCATCGACTCTCTTTTAAGCGAGAGCTATGTGTTTACCCGTGGCTATGCCAATGGGCGTAAATCTATCGACGTATTGCCATCTGTCATAGCGGGTATTCCATCGTCGGAAACTCCTTTTGTGCTATCGCACTATTCAGGCAATAAGATAAATTCATTGGCATCGGTGCTTAAACAGAAACAATACACCTCGGCTTTTTACCATGGTGCACCCAATGGTTCTATGGGTTTTAGTGCATTTATGCAGCAAGCGGGTTTTGATAGTTATATTGGAATGACCGAATATGGAAATAAAGAAGATTTTGATGGTCATTGGGGTATTTGGGACGAGCCTTTCTTGCAGTATATGGCGCATGATATTAAGAATTTAAAAGAGCCTTTCCTTGCATCGGTGTTTACATTGTCGTCGCATCACCCCTATCGCATTCCAGCTGAGTATGAAGGTGTATTCCCAAAAGGGCACATCCCTATTCATCAAGGTGTGGGTTATTCTGACAATGCATTGCGCAAGTTTTTTGAAACAGCATCACAGCAAGATTGGTACGACAATACACTGTTTGTGATTACTGCCGATCATGCTGTTGATGGACATTTACCCGAATACAAAACAGCTCAAGGGGCTTTTTCTATCCCTTTTATATTCTTTGCACCAGGTACAGACTTTGTTGGCATGAACGACTCAACTGTTGTGCAACAAACAGATATTATGCCCACTTTGTTGTCTATGCTTGGAGTTGAAGAGAGGTTTATTGCCTTTGGCAATGATATGTTCAACACTGCTAGTCCACACTTTGCTTACAACTTCTACAATGGCGCACATCAGTTGATAGAGGGCGAATGGATGTTGCAGTATATGAATGATAGTACCATTGCTTTGTACAATTTAGATAAAGACAGGATGATGAAAAACAATATAGCAGGCACGCAACCCAAGGTGCAGCAAGCTATGGAGAGGCGCATCAAAGCGTTGATTCAGCAGTACAATAATAGGCTTATTGATAATGAACTCGTACCTTAAAAACAGAAAGACCAACATTGATTATATGTCAGTCTTTCAAAATCGTAGTTTGTTTCAGTCTGTTTTATCAATAAGGAGGTTATCTTAGTTAGAAAGAGATGGATAACTCTATTGCTTATTTTGCAGAGAAAGCCGAATCTAAGTTTTTAATAATCTCATTAAATCTTTCTATTGTTGCTTTTGTAACTTTTTCTGAAGAGTTCCTCTTTAACAGCCAGGTAAATTTTTTATCTATCATAACATCTTTGCCTGAGAATTTTGGCATCTTCAGTTTGCGCTGACTTTTCTCTTGTGTTTCAAAATATCCTTTCTCCATGTAGGTGATATCACTGATAGTCATATTGCAATAACCGTCTTTATATTCCAAGTGCAAGGTGTAGGTTACATACATTGCATATGTGTTTATAGAATTTGACTCAACATCAAGATAATCTGTTATTATACAAGTAGTAGCGTCTTCATTGTTGGCAGTAAAAGCTCCAGAATAGGGGTCTAGTTTATTATTCAAATAATAAGACGACTTCCCAAAGAACTCTTCTTTACTTAAATCGTGCGTAAATTTGACTGAAAAAACGACCTCTTCGTCAACCACATGTATCGAATCTTCTGAAAGTTGTATAGGCTGTGCAAATCCTATTGAAGTGGAAAGGAAGATGAGCAATAAACAAAGTTTTGCGGTAAGTTTTCTTCCTGATGAAATTGTTTGAATGGTATGTGTAAGCATCTTGTTAAGTTGATTAAAGTGTTATTTGAAGTGGTATTTATAAGTTTATAGTTACTCTCCACCAACCCCCTCCTCCATATTGTGGAATACATTTTGAACATCTTCGTCCTCTTCAAATTTCTCCAAAAGTTTTTCTATTTGAGCACGTTGTTCATCGTTGATAGTTTTTGTGTCTAAGGGTATTCTTTCAAATTCGGCTGACTGTATCTCGTAGCCATTATCTTCCAGATATTTTTGAATATCGGAGTGTGACTTAAATTCTCCATAAAGAACAATTCCATCGTCCTCGCTCTCTATTTCGTCCACACCATAGTCTATTAGTTCCAGCTCAAGGTCTTCTGTAGATACATCCTCTTTATAGTCAATCTTAAACACACATTTACGATCGAATAAAAATTCTAAACTGCCACTTGTTCCCAACGAGCCTCCATGCTTGTTGAAGTAACTGCGTATATTGGCAACAGTTCTTGTTGTGTTGTCTGTGGCAGTTTCCACAACAATGGCAATGCCATAAGGTCCGTAGCCTTCATACACCACCTCTTTGTAGTCGGCAGAAGAGTCTCTGTCTGTTGCTTTCTTTATAGCTCTCTCAACATTCTCTTTAGGCATGTTTTCCTTTTTTGCATGCTGTATGAGCACACGCAAACGAGGATTGGTATCAGGCTCGGGACCACCTTCTCTTGTAGCAATAGTTATCTCTTTTCCCAATTTAGTGAACACGCGAGACATGCTGCCCCAGCGTTTCATCTTTCTAGCTTTCCGATATTCAAATGCTCTTCCCATAATGTTTTATATGAACCTGCATTGTGTGCGCAGTTCCTTTGGATGAGGATATGCGTAGTGATAAGCGGTTTTTACTATTATTAAATATGTTGTTTATTGTTATGTTTTGTTCTGTTGTTTCTCTCAAACATTCAGGTAAATAGCTGTTTTAGTAATGAGAGTGGTGCGATAAATTGAGCCTGTCGAATGGTTCTTTTTGTATTTTTATTGCGATGGTTTTTATCTTAGTTGTGCACCTAACTGCCTTTCTAAGTTGTTTTGTATCTTATTCATTATTCTGTCGATACGTTTGTCTTCAAGAGTTTTGTCGTAATCTTGCAAAATGAAATTCACTGCATAAGACTTCTTCCCTTCAGGCAAGTGTTTGCCTTCGTACACATCAAACAACGTAACTTCACGCAATAATTTCTTTTCCGAATTATAGGCAATTTCCTCTATCTCTGCAAAAGTAATGTTTTCATCTACAAGTAGTGCTAAGTCTCGTTTTACTGAGGGAAACTTTGGTAACTCTGAAAACAACACAATGTTCTTGCGTGTCACTTTCATCAATGCATCCCAGTTGAACTCGGCAAAATAGACATTTGTATCGATGTCAAACTTTTTTAATACTTGTTGGTCAACTACTCCCCAATTAACTAAATGCTGGCGACGAGTGCCTATGCTCATACCTGAAGCAAATAGCTCGTTGTTAAAAGGTTTGTGAACCAACTGTTTGTTATCATTCAGTCCCAGTCGCAATAGTATGTTTTCGACATGTGATTTTAACTCATAAACAGAGCTTTGTGTTTCGGATACCGACCAGTTTTTAGAGTTGCGCTTTCCGCTAATCCATAAGCCTAAATGGGTCTCTTCACTATATTGTGCCAATGTGTCGTCGGGGTTGGCTTTGTTGGCATCGTAGAAATAGCAATTGCCAAACTCGTATAGGTTGAGGCTAGCATGTTTGCGGTTTATGTTGTGAATAATATTTTCTAAACCACCATACAGTAATGTTTGGCGCATTACATTTAGCTCTGCACTTAAGGGGTTGAGTAGATTTACGTTGTTGTCAGCAGGATAAACTTCTGACTCTGCGTAATAGGCTTTCTCTGTAAGTGAGTTGTTCATTATTTCGTTGAAGCCAAGTGCTGTTAGCTGTTCTGAGATAAGTGTTTGCAGGTTGTGCTTGCGGTCTGTTTCTGATTCGTTTGATAGATTCGATTTTAGAGAATCGTTTATCTCTATATTGTTGTAGCCATATATGCGTAGTATCTCTTCTATCACATCTACGTCGCGCAGCACATCTACGCGGTAGGTTGGGATGCTCAAATGTAGTGCATCTTCTGTTTCACTATTCACTACAATATCTAGGTTGTGGAGGATGCTCTTGATGGTCTCTTTAGAAATTTCTTTGCCAATGAGTGAATTTACTTTCTTAAAGCTTAACTCCACTTGGGGTTGAGGTATTTCAACTGGATATATATCGCGAATAGCTCCTTCTATAGTTCCACCCGCTATTTCTTTAATCAATAGTGCCGCTCGCTTCAGTGTGTAGAGCGTGTTGTTGGGGTCGAGACCTCTTTCAAATCGGAACGATGAATCGGTGTTGAGTGTATGACGACGGGCAGTCTTGCGTACCCAAGTTGGGTCGAAGTAGGCAGATTCAAGGAATATATCTGTAGTCTCTTCTGTTACGCCTGCATCCAATCCACCAAAAACACCTGCAATACACATTGGCTCTTCGCTGTTGCATATCATCAAGTCTCTCACGTCTAATTTGCGCTCTTCTTCGTCAAGTGTTGTAAACAGAGTGTCTTGCTGTGCTGTACGCACCACCACTTTGTTTCCTTTTATTTTATTTGCATCAAAGGCGTGTAATGGATGCCCTATTTCGTGGAGCACAAAATTGGTGATGTCCACTACATTGTTGATGGGGCGAATGCCAATAAACATAAGTTTATTTTTCAACCAATCGGGACTCTCTTCTACTTTCACATTGCGCATAGTGAGACCCGAATAACGAGGACAAGCTTCACTATTCAGCACCTCCACATCTATGCCCCCTTCTTCTGTGTCAACTTTGAAAGTGTCAACCGAAGGTTTACTCAACTTGTAGGGCATACTTTCTTGATGAAGATAGGCAGCTAAATCGCGTGCTACTCCAAAATGAGAAGTTGCATCAACACGGTTGGGCGTAATGTCAATTTCTAACAGAAAATCGCTTTCTACATTGTAATACTCTTTAGCTGGTATTCCCACCTCAGTGGATTCAGGCAAAACAATAATGCCATCTGCTGCTGTGCCTACACCAATCTCTATTTCAGAACAAATCATGCCTAGTGACTCTTCGCCTCTAATTTTGGAGCGCTTTATCTTCAATTCGTCATCGCCCATATAGAGGGTGGTTCCCACAGTAGCTACCACCACCTTTTGCCCTGCAGCAACGTTGGGTGCACCACACACAATGTTGAGGGGCTCTTCGTTGCCAATATTCACTGTTGTTAGGTGTAAGTGGTCGGAGTTGGGGTGGGGCGTGCAAGTTAGCACTTCGCCAGTAACCAACCCTTCCAAACCACCCTTGATGGTTTGAGTTTCGTTTAACCCTTCAACTTCCAATCCAATAGATGTGAGTGCGTCAGCAGTAGCTTGTGGAGTAAGATCGAATTCTAAATAATCTTTTAGCCAATTGTATGAAATATTCATTGTGTGCGTCTGTTTTTATTGCTAATATAATTGTGCGTCTATTTTTATTGGAAAACGCTCCAAAAAAACTTCACAAAATTACAAAAAAATCAGAGAGATAGGAAATGTTGCTTAGTAAAAAGATGTAATTGTGGATGATAGAGGCATATATTTTTAAATATAGTCTTTGCAAGAAAAGGGCAAATACTGCGTTATTCTCGTTTTTGAAACAGTCATTTACTTATGTAAACTCCTTAATTTCAAAAACTTCGAAAGCCTTGTCTTTGCCCTTTTCTCATCAAAGACTTAAAACAAGGGGTTTT
>CAZUHZ010000055.1:0-11047 GCA_964620895.1 uncultured Dysgonomonadaceae bacterium
AATGGGGATTATTCGTTTCGATGGTGAAATTGTAAATATCAATCCAGCTTTCTCCGAGATGTTGGAATATACCGAAAGTGAGATTCTTCAAAAAAATATTTTAGAATTTATCCACCCCGAATACAGAGATGAAGCTAAATCTCTTTTAAATAGGTTGTATAGTGGCAAAGCTCAGCTTAATTACATGCTTCCGTCTGTTACTAAAGGTGGTGATATTAAATGGATTGAATGGACTTCTACACCGGAGCAAAGTACAGGGTTAATTTACTTTATTGGCAGAGATATTACCGCAATTGAAGAGAAGTCGGCTCTTTTGAAAAAGAGCGAGGCGCGTTTTCGTGTTTTTTTCGAAAATTCGCAAATTGCTTTGTTTATACACGATATACAATTAAATATTATTTCTGCCAATAAACATGCTGCTACTTTTGTTGGAGTAGCGCCAGAAGAGCTATTGGGTAAAAATTTAGCTAAATTCCTTCCTCAGGATCGTGTGGAATTTTTAAATGAATACATTAAAAAAATAACAGAAGACGGTGCTGCCGACGGCACTACTTATGTGGTAGGTAAAGACGGAAAAGAGAAGGTCTGGCTTTACAGTGCAATTGTAGAAGATATGAGTGCTGAACAACCTTATGTCTTGGTTAATGCGGTAGATCTTACCCACCGTTTCAAAATGGAGGAAGAGCTGAAGATTGCTACTAAAAAAGCAGAAGATGCCAATCGTGCCAAATCGGAGTTTATTGCCAATATGAGCCACGAAATACGAACCCCGCTTAATGGGGTGATAGGTTTTACCGACTTGATGTTGAAAACAGAATTGGACGATACTCAGCAACAATACCTTAAGATTATCAATCAATCGGGTTCGACCCTACTCAATATTGTAGACCAAATACTTGATTTTTCTAAAATAGAGTCGAAGAAAATTACATTGGTTGAAGAAAAAACAGACTTGCAAAGTTTGGCAGCCGATGCATTTGCTATGGTTTCGTTTGCATCAGAGAAAAAGGGATTGGAGATGCTTTTAGACTTCCAAGACAACTTGCCTCGTTTTGTTTGGGTAGATGAAATTCGTTTGAAGCAAGTACTGGTTAATTTGCTGAGCAATGCAGTAAAATTTACTGATGAGGGCGAGGTGAAGCTGATAATAAACACAAAGGAGGAGTTGTCAGACGATAAGGCAATCCTTAGTTTCTTTGTGTGCGACACTGGTGTGGGTATTCATCCCGATAAGATGGATCAAATATTTAAAGCGTTTACGCAAGAAGATGGTTCAATTACCAAAAAATATGGAGGAACAGGATTGGGGCTTACTATCTCAAATAAACTATTAGAACTAAAGGATAGTAAGTTGGAAGTGAAAAGCGAGCATGGCAAAGGTAGTTGTTTCTCTTTCGATTTAAAGCTGAAAGTTGAAAAATATAAGTTCAACGATGAGCTGTTGAAGGGAATAAAAAGAGTGTTGGTGGTGGATGACAATGAGAGCAATCGTCAGATATTGAAACGAATGCTTGAATTGAAGAACATTGAAGTGGACGAGGCAGATAGTGGATTGGCTGCTCTTTTGATGTTGCAGAAAAATGCGGAGTATGATGTTATTATTATGGATTATCACATGCCAGTGATGGACGGAATTGAGACCATCAGAAAAATAAAGGGCGATATATTAAAGACGGATAAATTGGAAGATCAACCCATTGTAATGCTTTATAGCTCGTCGGATAGCGAAAAGTTGCAAGCAGAGTGCGACAATTTAGAGATACAATCGCGATTGGTGAAACCCATCAAAATGCAAGAGATGTATGAGGTGTTGGCAGAGTTGAAAAATGAAAAGCTGAAGAATGAAAGCCAAAACAAAAAGAATTTAGAGAAAGCTGCTTCTCTAAATAATAGAGAATGTGTTTTACAAAACGAATCTTTCACTTTTTTGATAGCCGAGGATAATGAAGTTAATATGTATCTTGCCAAAATATTGGTGCTACAGTTGACACCCAATTCTACTGTTGTAGAAGCAAGAGATGGAGAGGAGGCTGTGAAGTTGTTTTTTGAAATAAAGCCCGATTTTGTATTGATGGATATACAGATGCCCAATATGAACGGTTATGAAGCCACACAAGAAATTCGGTTGAAAGAGAAGGGCAAGCCAACTCCTATTGTAGCCCTCACTGCAGGCAATATGTTGGGAGAGAGAGAGAAATGTTTGGCTGCTGGAATGGATGATTTTATGGCAAAGCCAATTGTGAAAAAGGATTTGGCAAAAATGTTTAGAAAATGGCTGAAAGCTGATGGACAAGGTGAGGATAGACAAAGTGAAGATAAAAAGGACAACATAGAACATCTGAATAAAAAATGGTTTCAGCAATATGCAACAGAAGACAAAATGTTTAAAGGAGAGTTTATCAAACTAGCACTATCCGAAATAGAGAAAAGTGCCAAAGAGTTGCAGCAAGGGGTGCTCGAAAAAGATTTGAAAGCACTGAATGCTGCTGGTCATAAACTAAAAGGAACAAGCCTTACAGTGGGGTTGACAGAGCTAAGCAAGCAGGCTGTTGCATTTGAATTGCTTGATGAGTGCGACGAAGAGTATATAAACAACTTGTTTGAGGCGGTATTGTTTGAAATTAAAATAGTTGAAGAAATATTGGCAAATGAAGGGTGAAAGTTCAAACAGAGATAAAGAAATAACAATAGAGCAATTGAGAGCCGAGAGTGAGTTGAAAACTAAATGGTTGTCACTAGTTGCTCACGATTGCAAAGGGCTCTTCTCAAATATTAAATACTTGCTTGATGCAATGGCAAGCGAAAACATCACAACAGAAATATTTATGAGTATGTTGCCAGAGCTAAAGCAAATAGCCGAAAAGAACTCAAAAACTATCGAGAGCACCTTTGCTTGGGTCAATGCTCAAACCGATGGTTTTGCTATCGATATTGAACCTGTCGTTATTCACCATTTATACTTAGAGTTATTAGAGGCGTTTGATAAAGAGATTGGCACAAAAGAGCTCACCATCAATTTTGTAGGCGATAAGAAAACCGTGCTGCATACAGATAGATTTCTTTTAAGGTTTATATTGAAGCAATTAATCGAAAATGCAATTAAATACTCTAATAAAGGTGGACTAGTAGAGTTGATAGTCCACTCCGATTTGGATAAGGTAACTATTGCTGTTAAAGACAACGGGGTGGGGATGAAAAGTAGCAGGTTGAACACCATTGGCACACTTGATGGTGCGCCCTACACTGGCACAATGGATGAAAAGGGTGCTGGATTGAGCCTTGTTGTTGTGAAAGACTTTGTTGAGATGTTGAATGGCGTAATGGATGTATCATCTGTCGAAGGGGAGGGGACAACGATTGAGGTGGAATTAAAGGTTTAATCTCTTGTATCAGTAAAGATTTTTGATTAAATTGCCTTCGATATTCACAAAATGATATATTAGGAGTTAATTTTAGTCGATATAGCTTATAAAACTAAGTTGTAAGGATGTTTTATAATTAAATATAGTTGCTATTTAGAAAGAACACAGATAAGTTTCTATATATGTATTAACTTTGTTGAAACAGAACTAATTGCACCAATTAATATGAAACAAATTGATGAAAAAATACTTATAGCTGACGACCATGGAGTAGTTCGCTTAGGACTATCAATGATTATTAAAAAACTGCGTCCTCATGCAGTTATCGATTTGGTGAGCGATTATAAAGAAGTGATGCAAATAATTAAGGCAAAGACCTTCGATTTGGTTATTCTTGATTTGAATATGCCTAATGGCAACTTCCAAGAAGCCTTGCAAGCTATTAAAATAAAAGCCCCTGTTACTAAAGTAATGATATTTTCGTCGCAAGACGAAAGTATATATGCTGTGCGCTACCTGAAGATGGGAGCCGATGGTTTTCTGCACAAAGATTCTGGTGAGGATGTTATCAATAGAGCACTGGTGAAGATGCTCGACCAAGGACGCTATATGAGCGAAGAGGTGAAAGACTCTCTAATATATGGTAAACTGAACAAGCAAGAGACTCCTATCAACCCTTTGGAAATGCTATCTGAACGTGAAATGGAGATTGCCGAGTGTATGGTAGCAGGAGATGCCCCAAAAGAAATTTCAAGTAAATTGAATATACACGCATCCACGGTAAGCACTTATAAATCAAGAGTTTTTGAAAAGCTCAATATCCAATCAATAGCTGACTTGATTAAGATTTTTAATTTTCACAACTTATCTAAAGATTAGATTGAGCTGTGTATCTAATCACTTGCAATGCATTTACCTTAAAAGAGGAGGTAGATGCTTTTGTTTTTTTTGCAGGTAGGGTGTTAAACACATCATCAGAAAATCCTGATTTCATCATAAAAAGGTGAGCGCCCAATCAATATATGAAACCCAAAATAGAATCCTTTAAAATCTGAGTTATCGAAAGGGAAGCTGTAACCAAACTGAAAGCGTGCTAAATTAAAAACTGTCAAGCCTATATTTGGCTTCAAGTTTTTGGTAGAAGCTGATAGTTCGGTAAACAAGAAATGTTTCCATGTTTTGTTTAGGTGAATTTCGGGAGCAATGGCAAATTTGCTATTGCTGTTGTACATATAAGTCCCAATACCTACATTTAGAGGACCATGATTGTTTTTCAAGTCGTTGTTGTTGAAACGATATTCTGCTCCCAAGTATCCACTACTTTTGTGCATATATTCATAACCAACATTTAGTGCAAGTTTGTCAAGTTGAGCATGAGCATAGCAGCTTATCATCAAAATTAAAACCAGAGATGTAACTATTCGCTTCATTTTAAGGGGTGTTTAGTATTTTTTTTGGTCAGCTTTTTTTAGTTGTATAAGACAAAGATAGTAAATCTGTTGTAGCTCCAATACACTTACTCGGACTATTACTCTCAAAAAAAATCGGAACAATCCCTCACGGGAGCATTCCGATTGTAGGAAAATCAAAAAAATATAATCAAATTTGATTTTCTTGTGGTTTTCTCAAAATCCGATTATATATATTCGTTAGACGTTATAGCAGGAATATTTGCTTCGAGTCTGTTTTTGTTAAGCTCGTTGTAATTATACAATAGTTCGTACTCCTTTGTGCCACCAGTGGTTTGCATGATTAGTCTGATGGGCAACGATTCTTTCTGTTCGTCTTTAAATGGCTTTAAATCAAAACATGCAAATCCATCATAAAATGTGGTGCTGGTGCTATTGTACGAGTTGTGTCTAAATTCCAATTCAAGCACGTTGGCGTCTTTGTCTGTTTTTATTTCATTCCTCACTAAGTTGATAGCGTGAGGTTTATCGCCACCATAATTAAATGAGAATCCAATATTTAAGTAGTCGTTTCCAATCCAAATATCTTTTATTATTACCGGGTCATTGCCAATGCTATCAACGTTCGCTTTGGTGAGGTTTATTACAGGTTTGGTAAGGATATTCCAGATATCGTTTACTTTAATATAGTATTTGTAGTTGTCCATTTCGTCCGAAAGTATGGTGTAGTTTACAAACACTCGTTGCCCCTTCTGAGGTGTATATCTGACATCGGCGGTAGCAGGCCACAATTTGTCTCCATTGTCTAAGAGAAGCGAGTAAGATATTTCTCCTTCGGGAATTACGGTGGCAATACTAATTCTAAAATCATTTATTGAATATCCATCACTATCGATGCAAGCAAAAGAGCTGCTCAATACTAATAGGAGGAATGCTGTGTAGGGCAATATCTTTTTCGTCTTCATTGTTGAAATAGATATAAATGATTTTTTTATAGAAAAGACTTACATTTATATATTAGATGCACAAAAATGAAAAACGTTGCATAAAAGTTGAAAAAAAGATTTATTCTGCTCCTCAATCAACGGATGATGGGCAAAACAGGGTGTTTGTTGAAAAAACTTTTATAAGTCGAAAATCAAATCTTACTCTTTCAAAACGGCAATCAAGCCATGAAAATTAAATCTGTCGTGTAAAATTTCACAGCAAGGACATAAATTTCAAATCTGCTGTGTAGAATTTGTCAATCACGGTATAAAACTCAAATCTATCCGCGTAGAAATTGTGAAATGAGATGCTCCGTAAATCCTTGAGCGTGGGAATGAGAATGATGGCACAAACTTGAAATCCATCACAGTGGAAAGGAGTGTAATGATATAAAAGTGGAATCTGAGACGAGCGAAAAGAAAACAAGGAGATGAATGCCTTTTATATGAGAAACGTGGAAATATTTTTATACTTTGCAGGCTAGCAATGGTTAGAGAGTAGTGCTGTTGCATCCACAACCTCTGTTTGCTACGGTTTTACCCATTTGGGTAAAGTTTTTTCAACAAATCGTCTCTTTTGAGTCGCTTGAGTGTAGCTACAATTGATTTTTTGACAGAACGGTCGTACCAAAAGAAGAATTGGTGTTGGTTGGTTTTTTCGTCAGGCAATTTTGCTGTGAATACTCGCTCCAATGTATAGGGATGATAGCCAGTATAATACATCTCTGTTGCTAATGTCATGGGCGATGGCGTGAAGTCTTGTATTTGTTCCAATTTGAAGTTTAGGTCTTTTGTGATGACAGCTAGTTCAGCCATATCTTCCTCGGTACATCCAGGGTGCGAAGATATGAAGTAGGGTATGAGTTGTTGTTTCATGCCATGTTCCTTATTAAGCCGCTCAAATATACTCTGAAATTGTTTGAAATACTTGAAGGGCGGTTTGCGCATCATGTGGAGTGTTTTGTCGGAAGTATGCTCTGGAGCCACTTTCAATCGTCCCGATACATGATTCACTATCAACTCTCGTGTATATTCTTTAGCATTTTTGTTGGTGGTGGCATCTTTGCTTTTATGCAAAAGCATATCGTAGCGCACTCCGCTTCCAATAAACGATTTTTTGATTCCTTCTTTAGCATCTACCGCTTTATAAATATCGAGTAGTGGACCGTGGTCTGTGTTGAGGTTGTTGCAAACGCTTGGATGTATGCATGATGGGCGTTTACACTTTTCGCAAATTGCTAAATCTTTTCCTCGCATTTTATACATATTGGCAGATGGTCCGCCAAGGTCGCTGATATAGCCTTTAAAGTCGGGCATGTTTATTACATGATCTACCTCTTTCAATATTGAGTCTTTAGATCTTGATGCAATAAACTTGCCTTGATGGGCTGATATAGTGCAGAATGAGCATCCACCAAAACATCCTCTGTGCAGATTGACCGAAAATTTGATCATCTCATAAGCGGGTATTGCCTTGTTTTTGTATTTGGGGTGGGGTAGTCGGGTGTAGGGCAGGTCAAATGATTCATCTATTTCTGATTCGGTCATTGGCTGAAAGGGTGGATTGACCACCAGTGTATGCTCATCCACATCTTGCACGATACGTGCTGCATGCATTCTATTCGATTGCTCTTCAACAACACGAAAGTTGGTAGCCTGCTTCAATTTATCTTGCAAGCACTCTTCGTGTGAGTAGAGTCTTACTTCCTTTGCAAATGAATTGATGGATAGACGCTCTTTTTTTGTAAGGTAAGCTGTTTGAGGTATGTTTTGAAGCTCTTGAAAACTACTGCCAGAGCGCAATTCGTGCACTAATTGTAGTAGAGGCTTCTCGCCCATTCCATAAATCAGCAAGTCGGCTTTGCTATCGCACAGTATGCTTTTGTGAAGCTTGTCGTCCCAATAGTCGTAGTGTGTCACCCTTCGTAGCGATGCTTCAATTCCACCCAGCACTACAGGCACATCGGGGTACAGCTCTTTTAAAATAGTGCTATACACAATAGTTGTCCTGTCGGGACGCATGTCTGCTCTTCCATCGGGGGTGTAGGCATCGTTAGAGCGTAGTCGCTTGTTTACTGTGTAGTGATTTATCATTGAATCCATAGCTCCTGCCGATACGCCAAAGAATAAACGTGGCTTGCCTAGCTTTTTGAAGTCGCGCAAATCGTCTCGCCAATTGGGTTGAGGAACAATTGCTACTCGAAGCCCCTCTCGTTCGAGAAGCCTTCCTATTACAGCAGCACCAAAAGAAGGGTGGTCTATATAAGCATCTCCTGTAAAAAAGATTACATCCACGAAGTCCCATCCACGAATTTTCATTTCTTTTTTCGTGGTTGGCAGCCAATCTGTGAGTTGTAGTGTGTTGTAATCTATCATGTCTTTTTTTTGTCTTGTTTGTAGTGAGGTCTTCTATTGATCTCTTAGCAAGCTCTTTAGTTTAATTCGCTCTTTTTCAATTTTCTCTTCGTTTACAATGGTGGCACGTCTCACTGCCAAGTGAATGTTGGCACAAATGTTATCGTGTCCTACCAACTCAGGTACTTTCGACCTCTTTAGCTTATCGTAAACAGAGTCTAAAACTCCTGAAAGAATTATTTGAATTTTGTCTTTTTTTGCGTTTCTGCAAAGTGCTTCTAAGTTGTTGAGTCCAGTAGAGTCTATAAAAGGAACTTTCCTCATTCGTATTATTCGCACATTAGGATTGTCGCCTAATTCGCGCATCTTTTCATCGAATTTGTTAGCAACTCCAAAAAAGAATGGTCCATCAATTTCATACACCTCAATTCCTTTCGGAATATGCAGTATCTCATCTTCTAAATTACCAGAATGCGATTCAATCTCTTTTGAAATATCAAGCTTATCCGTTGTTAGTGATACTTGAGTAGTTTCATTCATTCGCTTTAAGAATGTAAAAATTGCTAATAATAAACCAACCTGTATTGCAATAGTTAGGTCAAACACAACGGTCAATCCAAATGTAGTGAGTAAAATACTTAAAGTCGATTTAGATTGTTTTGATAGTGATGAGAATGTACGCCACTCACTCATATTGTACGCCACTACAACTAACACCCCTGCAAGACAAGCCATAGGTATATGTTTAGTGAGATCACCAAGAAAAAGCAGAATAAGAAGTAACACAACTGAGTGGATAATACCTGCCACTGGTGTTCTACCCCCATTGTTTATATTGGTCATTGTGCGAGCAATTGCTCCTGTTGCGGGAATACCTCCAAAAAAAGGAACAACTATATTTGCTGCACCTTGTGCCATCAACTCCATATTAGAGTTGTGTTTTTTGCCAATAACACCATCAGCAACAGCAGCAGAAAGGAGTGATTCAATTGCTCCTAGCATAGCAATAGTAAAAGCGGATGGGAACAACAACCTCATCGATTCCAAATTTATTCCAACACTTTTTATTTCAGGAAGCGAACTGCTTATTGAGAAGTGGTCACCAATAGTTTCAATAGATGCAGCACCTGTAATAGATGTGTATGTTTTTAATAAGTATACTCCTAATGTCATTATAATAATTGCAACTAATGAGCCAGGTATCTTTTTGAATACACGTGGTGTAAATATAATTATAAGTATACTCAAAACACCTACCACTGTTGCCCACAGATTGACGCTTGAGAAGTTTTGAAAATAGATAATCCATTTTTCAAAGAAGCCACCAGGTAGTTTAGGTGTAGTAAGTCCAAAAAGATCTTTTATTTGAGTAGAGAAAATGGTAAGAGCAATACCACTTGTGAATCCTACAATAATAGGGTAGGGGATAAATTTAATAACACTGCCCAATTTCAGTGCACCCATCAATATAAGCATAACACCAGCCATTACCGTTGCAATTGCAAGCCCTTGCACACCAAACTGTTCAACTATACCGTAAACAATAACAATAAAAGCTCCTGTAGGACCACCAATTTGGACAGATGTACCACCAAAAGCAGAAACAATAAATCCTGCTATAATTGCTGTATATATTCCCTTTTCGGGTGATACCCCTGAAGCTATACCAAATGCAATAGCAAGTGGTAAGGCTACAATACCAACAATGATCCCTGCCATCAAATCAGCCATAAACTTCGCTTTTGTGTACGTCTTCAACGAATCAAAAAGCTTAGGTCTAAACTCTTCCATGAATTTTAGCGACATAAAATAATTTATTTTGTTTTAGCTTGCAAAATTAACGATAAAAAACGAAGAATACGAAAATTAATGCTCTTATGAGCAATTAGAGTATGAGTAGTAGGCTCTTTTTGAGGGTGTTTGTTGTGGCACTCACAAGAGGTGCTGCTTGGGTATTTTTGCAGAGAATATAAGAATAGATGATGTTGCTATCTGCTACTGCGATAATAGTTTATCTATCTATCTAAGCTTTTAGTCTCTGTTGTTATTTACAGTTATCAGTTCTCTCTCTCTCTCTCTCTCTCTCTTGGTTAAATAGCACCTTGCTCGACTAACACAGCAACTCTTTCAACCATTTTATCTTCATCATAAGGGTTGTATCTTTTCTTAAGACTGTTGCCAAAAAGTCCGGCAAACATATTGTAGGTAAATGCCTTGAAAGAACCCATAAACGATTCGACAATATGATAAGACGATGAGTTGGTCTCGCGGTCTATTAGCTTCATCAGTAGTTGTCCTTGATTGCGTGTTAGTTTTTTCATTTTTGGCGTATATACCTCTTTCAGATGTTTTTCCATTTTCTCCAAATGTTTTTGTTTAGATTGATGGTCTGGCAAGGTTTCCATATATTCATACGTCTCAATAATTATTTGTGCTACTTCTTTTGCAAAGGGCAAAGTTCTTTTCACATCGCGTATTAGTCTGTTGTATTGCACCACCTCGTGCGCTGTTCTATGACGTATTGGAGAGTATTTTATAAAATCGGTAAGATACATACACGCTACGGTGTCATTGCCAATTACCACAGCCGTGTAAACATTTGGAGTAAGATAAATGACGGTTTCTGAAGTTTGCTCAGACTCCTTGCCCCCTTTTCTCGATTGTGCAGAAATAGAGGTAGAAAAAACCATCAATAATATTGAGAGCAGAATTTTCATTATTAGCAATTAATAGATTTAGTCACACAAAGATAATCGCTACTTCTATTCAAGGATATAAAAGCACGTTAAGTCTCGTTAATAACCAATCTGCTTTACAGAATGTTAAGTAAACCCTCACGTATTGCTGTAAGCTATCTGTGAAGTTTTTTTCTTTTAAATGACTGAACTTTCGCAAGTAAAACAACTTGCTGATCTACACTAAAAAAGCAGCATAA
>CAZUHZ010000056.1:0-2146 GCA_964620895.1 uncultured Dysgonomonadaceae bacterium
CTTTTATTAGATTACAAATTTAGAAAAAGAATGATAATTGTGCTACTTTTACGCTGAAAATAATATGAAAAAAATGATAAATACGTACTTTATAGAGAAAATCAAGGAGAATTTCCCCTTTTCTCTTACAAATGATCAAGAAGTTGCCATTAATAAAATTGTAGATTTTATTTTTAATCCAAAATCTGATGCTATCTTTTTATTAAAAGGATATGCGGGAACGGGTAAATCTAGCTTAATTGGCACTTTGGTAAAAACAATGGCTCAGTTTGAGCAAAAAACAGTTTTATTAGCACCCACCGGTCGCGCTGCAAAAGTTTTCTCGTTACACTCAGAGGAGTCGGCATACACAATCCACAAAAGAATCTATCGACAAAAGGGTATGAGCGACGAAGGGGCTTCATTCTCTTTAATGGACAACCTACACAAAAACACTCTGTTTATTGTTGATGAGGCATCAATGATAAGTAATGAGTCGAACGAGAATTCCTTTTTTGGAACTGGTCGTCTTCTCGATGATTTGATTGAGCATGTTTACTCGGGCGAGAATTGCAAATTGCTCTTTCTTGGCGACACCGCTCAGCTACCCCCTGTGAAGCAAGATATCAGTCCTGCCATGGATGCTTATGTTTTGCAATCATTCGGATTGGATGTGTTGGAAAGCACGCTCACCGAGATTATGCGACAATCAGAAGAGTCGGGCATTTTATACAATGCAACATTGCTACGCAATGCTTTAAGAGAAGGAACTACGAGCCTATATCCACAATTAGTGCTAAACAATTTTGCCGATGTGCAAAGAATCTCAGGCAATGATCTCATCGAGGAAATTTCTAGTTGCTACTCGCGTGATGGGCTCGAGGAGACAATATTGATATCGCGTGCCAATAAAAGTGTAAATATTTTTAATAATGGCATTAGAAATAGTGTGCTGTATAGAGAAGAGGAGTTGTCAAACGGCGACTTGTTGATGGTAACCAAAAACAACTATTTTTGGTTGAAGGAAGAAGCAAAAGTAGATTTTATAGCCAATGGAGAGTTTGTAGAAGTTATGCGTATTCGCTCACAAAGAGAGATGTATGGCATGCGCTTTTGCGATGTGATACTGTATCACAAGAATTATGATATCGAGTTTGATGCCATCATCAATTTAGACTCTCTACACTCCGAAAAATCTGGAGATGCCTATCGGCAGAGCAATGTATTGTACAACGAGCTTATGGAAGAGTATAGCCATATAGGCTCTAAAGCCGAACGCTACCGACAAATAAAGAAGAACCCATACTTCAATGCCTTGCAGGTGAAGTACGGATATGCTGTTACGTGCCACAAAGCACAGGGTGGGGAGTGGAGAAATGTTTTTATCGACTTGAGTTATATAAACCCCGCACATTTGGGCGATAATTTTTATCGTTGGCTCTACACATCTATTACAAGGAGCACTAAAATGTTATATCTTGTAAATTTGTCAGATGAGTTTGTTGCTGATTCCAATTAATTATTAAATTTGTATAGTAGAGTTCACTCTAAAAACGCTTTGTTGCTGATAATTAGTCTTTTTCTCTCTTTCTACTTAAAAGAGAAAAGCTAAATTGTCGGCATTATTGTCAAATTCTTTAGGTGATTTGGGGGGATGAAAGGGTGGGGAGATTGACTTTGTTGGAGTAGCTTATAGCGTGAACCACAATAGTCGGTAAATGGTTTTGAATACTATAAATAATTTTAGAACAATCAAATGAAACATACATATATAGATTCGCTACTGAGCGAAATACAATTACTACAATCAAGAGTCGAAAGCTTGAAAGAAAGCCAAAAGGTTCCTTTTTCCTTTTTCAAAGAATCATTTAAGCGTACACAAGAAATTTCACGCTTGTTGCACGAATTAGAGTTTGTGCAAATAGAAGAGATGAGAGGGCAGATGGAAAAGTTGGTGCAATTCTTGTCATATACAGAAAGCGCAAAAGAGGAAGTTAAGAAGGAAGCCGAAGTAGAGCCAAAAATTGTAGCAGTTGAAACAAACAAAGATGAGGTTGCCCCTAAACAAGAAAAACAAGATAAGGTTGAGGTTGACAATGTAGTTGACGAAACAGACCCAAAAGAGAGTCCTGAACTATCAGTAGCAGAAGAGCAGGAAGAGCAAGAG
>CAZUHZ010000056.1:2246-11012 GCA_964620895.1 uncultured Dysgonomonadaceae bacterium
CCTAAAAACAAATCATTGAACGATGTACAACCTGTTAGTCAAACCATTCAAGATGTGAAGCGTAGTATAAGTCTCAACGATAGGTTTTTGTTTCAGCGCGAGCTCTTCGATAACAATAGGGAGGCAATGAATACGATGTTGACAAAGTTGCAATCATTCTCTTCGTTCAATCTTGCTGAGAGCTACTTAGAGAGAAATACTACTTGGAATTTCAAGGATGAAACGGTTGACAAGTTTATGCAAATGCTCAAAGATAGCTTTAGATGAGTGAAGACGAAACAGATAGTTACGGAATATTGCACGTTGTGCCCACACCAATCGGAAACCTTGAGGATATAACCTACAGGGCTGTAAAGGTGTTGAAAGAGGTCGATTTTATTTTGGCAGAAGATACACGTACCAGTGGTTTCCTATTGAAGCACTACGATATAGCCACCAAAATGATTTCGCATCACAAGTTTAATGAGCACAAGAGTAGCCAGCAAATTGTAGAGCGTATAGAGGCGGGTGCCAATGTGGCTCTAATATCCGATGCTGGCACGCCAGCCATTTCCGATCCAGGCTTCTTAATTGTTCGTGCTTGTGTAGAAGCGGGCATTCGCATAGAGTGTTTGCCTGGTGCTACAGCCTTTGTGCCTGCACTGGTGATGTCGGGGCTACCCAACGATAGGTTTTGCTTCGAGGGGTTTCTCCCACCTAAGAAGGGGCGGCAAACAAGATTGCAGGAGCTTGCCACTGAGTGTCGCACAATGGTCTTCTACGAGTCGCCTTATCGGGTGGTTAAAACCTTGACACAGTTTGCCGAGTATTTTGGCTCTGATAGATTGGCTACTACATCACGCGAGATATCAAAAATATACGAAGAAACCAATCGTGGCACTCTGTCACAATTAATAGAACATTTCACCCAAACAGATCCACGTGGTGAGTTTGTTATCGTTGTTAGTGGAAAAGAGTTGAAGAAAGATAAAAGAAAATCGGATTAATTTTAAACTTAAGTAGCCTATTATCGTTTTAATTAAAAATGTATAGATATGAAAAAGAAATTATTATTACTACTGTTTATTAGTGCTGGTGTATTGTTTTCATGTACCAACGTGAGAGACTCAAAAGAGTACAAACAGTTGAAAGATGAGCGCGACACACTGCTAATGCAATCATCTGCGACAAATGCTGAGATTGTAGAAATGATGTCTGTAATAAATGAGGTGGAAGAAAATTTTAGCCAAATTCGTGAAGCTGAAAAATACTTGGTGGTGCAGTCTGCTGGCAAAGGTGAGTTGAGCTCGAATACAAAAGCGCGCATCAACGACAATTTTAAAATGGTAAATGAGATTTTGGAAAAAAACAAAACTCAACTTGACGAATTAAATAAAAAGTATTCGTCGAGCAAAGGTCAGGTTGCTGCTCTCAAAAAAACTATCGACAGACTGAATAGCGAAATGCAAGAAAGAGCATCTCAAATCAGCGAATTGCAAACTGAGCTATCTCGCAGAGATGAAACAATTGCTCAGCTCAGCACAAGTGTAGATCAGCTATCATCCAACTTGACGGAACTATCAGGTCATGTAGAGGAGCAGTCTGTAACCATTCGTGAGCAAGAGAAAGCCCTCAATACTGCCTATTTTGTGTTTGGTACTATGAAGGAGTTGAAAGCTCAAAAAATTCTCTCTGGAGGCTTCCTCAGAACAACCAGAGTGTTGGAAGACTCATTCAATGAAGAGTATTTTTTAGAAATCGATATAAGAGAAACAACTAGAATACCTCTTTACGACAAAAATGCTGAACTGTGGTCAAACCATCCAGCCGATACATGGGAGTTTGAAAAAGGAGACGACGGAAATCTTACATTTGTAATAACAGATACACAACGCTTTTGGAGTTTAACTAAATATTTGATTATCGAAATAAAGTAGTGCTTTTGAAGCTTTACATAAACTAAGTTTAAAGAATAAGACCGATGAGTTTTTTAATAACTCATCGGTCATTCTTTATAACTCATCATATTACTTTCTTTTTTTATGCAACAATACAAACATCTTTTTATAGACCTCGACGATACCTTGTGGGATATTCACCAAAATAGCAAAGAGTGCTTAGCAGAAATATACAACGATTATGGTTACAACAAATACTTCAAAACTTTTGAGCACTACTACAACGTTTATATGCCAAGCAATTTTCACCTTTGGGGATTGTACCGAAATGGTGAAATCAGTAAAGATGAATTGATTGTAGAGCGTTTTTTAGTTCCAGTGCGTGAGTTTGGGATAGACGATGCCGACTATGCAAAACAGCTTAGCGACGACTTCTTGGAGCGAACCACCCGTAAAACCAAACTGGTGGATGGAACAATGGAACTGCTCAACTATTTAAAACCAAATTATGAGATGCATATACTCTCCAATGGTTTTACTGAAGTGCAATACAAAAAAATAGAAAACTCTGGACTGAAGCCTTACTTCGATAAAATAATTTTGTCAGACCAAATTGGAATTAACAAGCCACACACCGAGTTTTTTATTCATGCATTGGAGCAAACCAATGCCAACCCCGCCCAAACATTAATGATAGGAGATAGTTGGGATGCCGACATTGTGGGAGCATACAATAGCAACATCGACCAACTGTGGTTCAATCCCAAAGGGCTTCAGCCCGAAGGTTTTACACCCACCTACTGTGTGAAGGCATTGCATGAGATTAAAGGGGTGTTGTAGTGTGAGGGTGTGAGGTAATGGTTAATTATCAATTATCAATTGTTAATGTCTTAGCTAAAGAGAATAGGTGGTTTATTTAATCATTCTGCTACTGGCTTGAGCTGTTTATCAACCACAGATTGAACAGATTTGCTAGCTCGCTGGCGCAAGTCTCCAGACTTGTGCCTTGATATATTAGTAACAGCACTGGTCAGAGACCAGCACTAGCGGTATGAGGTATGTGGTTTGTGGTATGTGGGAGATGCTCCGCTCGCGCGGGTTTGTAACCCGCCTGCCCCCATGAAATTAAATTAATATTTCATCGGGGTGTGTTACGAAGTAATAAAAGAATTTATAAAAGAATGATTTCGCTAATGCAATGCACCCTGTGGAATAACGCAAAGTGTTAAAAACCTCGATTTTATATCATGCGACAGGCGCATTGCAATTATACACGAGCAAATTAAAGAATAGTATTTCAGTTTAATGTTTTTGTAAATGATTAGCAAAAAAGGAAAAGGTCATCTTGCCATGATGATGGCAAATGTTGCTTGGGGATTAATGGCTCCCCTCTCAAAAAGCATCATGATGTTTGGTGCTATTGGCTATTTATCTTTGGTATCGTTTCGTTTGGCAGGTGCTGCGATAGCTTTTTGGATTGCCTCCCTATTTGTTAAGAGAGAAAAAGTGCCACCACGCGACTTGTTACTCATTTTCGTAGCTTCTCTTTTTGCCATAGTTTTCAATCAGGCAATTTTCATTACAGGAGTTTCCATGACTTCGCCCATCAATGCCTCCATTGTAACCACTTTCTTGCCCATCATCACCATGGTTATATCTGCTTTTTATTTGAAAGAACCCATTACTTTCAAAAAACTTGTAGGCGTAATAGTGGGTGGTGCAGGCGCAGCACTAATAGTTGTGAGTAGCACTCAGCTAGATGCTGGAAGTGGTGCATCCAATCGGAATTTATTAGGAATTCTCTTAGTCTTTTTAGCACAAACCAGTTATGCCATCTACTTTGTGTTTTTCAAAAACTTCGTCGGAAAATACTCGCCTATCACCTTGATGAAATGGATGTTTCTCTTTGCTTCCATCACGTATCTCCCCTTTGGACAATCGGAGTTTCTACACCTCGATTACGCAGCCATTCCACTCTCTGTTTGCAAGAAGATAGCTTTTGTAGTGTTGGGTAGCACCTTTTTCACCTATCTCATGGTTCCTATCGGACAGAAAAACTTACGTCCCACTGTTGCCAGTATGTACAACAACGTTCAGCCCATTGTAGCAACCATAGCAGCAGCAATAATGGGGGTTGATGCTTTTGGTCCACTAAAAGGAATAGCCATTGTGCTAGTTTTTATTGGTGTTTATATAGTTACTAGAAGTAAAGCAGCGGAAGAATAAAACTTCATTTGAGAGGTTGGTTTTATTAACTCAACCTCCCCCTTTGCTACAAATTTTTCCTCCTCAATGGCATGGTCATACACCTTGCACCACCACCACCTCGTGGTAGTTCCGACCCATCAATAGTTATCACACACTTTTTGGCAGCTTCCACATCATACTTATCATTTATCACATCCCACGCCGAAGCTACCTCAAACCCATTCTTGTTCAACTCTTCAAGGGTGTGCACATTGCGAGCATACGACATCACTTTGCCTGGAGCAATCGACAAGAAATTAGCACCACTATGCCACTGCTCTCTCTCCTGATCCCATTCGTCGGCATTTCCACCACAAATAATTGGTTTTATATCTATCCCCAGCTTTTTCAAAGCCGTAAGAATGTTGGTAGCAGTAGATATCTTAGTTACTTCGCCATTTTCTATGGCTATATGCACAGTTTTGTAGGGAGTGTTGTCCAATATCAAAGGCTTGTACACCATTGCAGTGTTTGTATCCAATAGCGTAAACACCATATCAAGGTGAATAAAAGATTCAGGCGAGTGGGGTAGCTGTTGAACAATAATATGCTTACAGCCCGATTGCTCATTGCACAGCTTTCCAATCAACATATCTATTGCTTGGCTATTTGTGCGACTTCCATTGCCAATTACCATTACATCTTTGTTTACAATGAGCACATCGCCACCCTCAATATTTACTTCCGATACATTATTGTTAGTAAAGCTAGTAGCGTCAATTATATTTGCATCAAAATAGTGCGAATTGCTAAAAATAGCGTTTACAATTGTACTCTCTCTTGCTCTCACTTTGCTTGCCATGTTGCAGATAAGCAGGCTGTTGCCTATCGTAACGCTTGGGTCTCTGGTAAAATAAAAATTGTACAGTGGGAGTAGGGCATAAAAATCGTCTTTCAAAAACTCTGTTAGAGAGTTCACCTTTGTTGGCAACCCCTCTATCAACACACGGGTAAGTTCTGTAGGAGATAGTCCCATCAAGAAATCGCAATAACGCACAACATTTTCAGCCATGCAAATCTTTTTTATAAGCTGCTCTTTCTGCCTATTGTCTTGGAGTAGCTCGGTCAAAAGATTTCTTATTTCAAACACTTGCGCGTGTTTTTTGAGCACCCCATATAGCTGTTCATACTCTTTTTGAGCAATAGAAAGATTAAGAATATCGCTATAAAGTGCCCTTTGTGCGTCCTTGGGGGTCATGTTTTCTACCTCTGCGCCAGGGCGATGAAGCAATACAGCTTCTAGTTTGCCTATCTCGGATTGTACGTTTAGTTTGGTCTTTTGGTTATTCATAAATGCGCTATATATTAGATTTGCTGAAAACAAAAATACAAAAAAAGATGATGTAACACTACAAGATGAGCAAAGTTTTCTTCCGCCTAGTTTCAATTGAGCTTGATGTGTTAAATTTGTGATGATACAGATATTTATCTGATTCCTTTGCATTTATCCCTTTTCGTCTTTATAGCTATCATTCGCGCCGATAGCTATCAGCACTAACCCTTAAAAGCAGACTGCTAACTAGCGCATCGTTCGATGCAGCACTCTATCTGTAGTAATCTAATCATCCAACCAACCTCAAGCTTCGTAGATGCCGACTGTAAAAAAACAAACGAGGGTGTTTTTAAAGTAACATGTAAACATGTAGTTTTTATAACAATATGTCATTCTCAAGCCCCTATGGAATATGTTTTTTAATTTCATGAGTCAGTCCCAATAAAAAAATTGGTGGCGTCAAAAAAGACAATAAAATGCAAAAGCAAATACATGCTTTTGCATGTGAACCCACATTCCCTTTCTCCACACACTCACTGCCAAAATCAATCCCAAAAAAACTCCCTGCAAATATGAATGATATTTACAGGGAGTATGCCCGTATTGCTCTATTTCTTATTTAGTTTTTGCAACCAACCCCACTATTTCGAGTAGTTGAATAAGAAAGGAAAAGACTACTTAAGAAAGTTCCCAATTTTAAAGCCCACATAAATAGTTCTTGGGCTCATTGGGCCATAGGTATATCCAGGGTCTCGGCTCACACCAGTGTCAAAATCGCTTTGGTAAGAATTGAATATATTCTTTGCTCCAGCAAAAAACTGCAAGGTGGCTTCATTTAGTTTTATGTTGTATCGTCCCTTCACACCAATATCGTAAAAGGTTTCAGTTTTTCTCAATTCTCCCTCGTCAGGATTGGGCAGTTGCCTGCCAAAATATGGAACAAGCATCTCGCCAGTATAGTTGCCTGTAGTAGCAAAGCCCAGTTTTTTAGTTGCCTGCCAGTCAAGTATCATAAAACCATAATTATCGGGCGTTCTGAAAAATCTTTTTTCGTCAAACTCTTGCGCCTCTTCATATTTGCTGTTTTGAATAGTATATCCAGCCTTCAACGAAAACTTATCACTTGGCACTACATTCATTTCCAAGTTTATTCCTTTTACAATTGCGCCATTATCTGCATTTATACGTGTATAAACAACCGTTCCATTTTCATCAGGGTCGCTAAACTCATTTGTAAACGGATTGTTCAATTGTGTGTAAAACCCTTCTATGAGCAAACCTACATACACGCCGTTAATTTTTTTATTAAAATCGAGCGATGCCATATAACTATGACTTGTTTCTTGTTCTAAAGAGGGACTGTTTGCATGAATAATTTTTCTAGAACCCGAAGTTTCAACATGCAGGTCTTCATCAAATATTTGTGGAGCACGATACCCTTGAGAATAACTAAGCCTTGCTTGCAGACACTTTTTCATGTCATATTTTAGCGAAAGTCGCGGACTTAACACATTGCCTTCCTTATCCGACCCATCTTGTTTTTTATCTTCCACCTTATAGTGGTCGAAACGTGCACCAGCCGAAAGCAGAAAGTTGTTCCAATTTATTTCATACTGACCAAACAGCCCAGTAGTATTGGTAGTTTGATCTGCCACAGTTAAATTGTCGGTATGTGGAACTATAATTTCTCCATTTTCAATTTCAGCATTCTCTATATCAGCATATCCTAGCTTTTCATCTTTCAGCCAACCGCCATTGTTTTCAGCCCCAACTATCAAGTTAGAAGCCCCAAAGGTGGCATTATATTGAGCACCTATGGTGTATGAAAAGTCTGATGTGTTTCCATAATCTTTGAGCGACTTTTCTGCACCATAATACGAGCCACGGTCAACTTTTTGACCAGAAGCAAAAACAGAAAACAGGTCACTCTCTCTAAAAAACTGCTCGTAGGTCAATGCTCCGGTTGTAATATCATGGTTTACCGCTTCAGTAATATTGGATTCATGTTCAGGATAGTCAAATCTATCACCACCACGTCTGTTCTCTTTTATGGAGAAAAAGTCAGCAGTAACCTTATTTCTCGTGCTAAACCTATGAAACAATCTTGCGCCAATAGTAGTGTTTTTTAGCATTGCAATTTCCGAAAAATCATCATCGTTAGCATCAAAGGGTTCTCTATCGCGAAAAAACCCATAGATAGACATGCCAGTTTTATTATCGGCCGAAACTAACGAACCGCTAAAATTGACAGAATGGTCTTGGGCAATACTTCCAGCTTCGTCCAATCCTGTGCCAATAAAGCCACTGTTGGTTCCAAATTCGTAAGAGTTGTTGATAGGGTCTTTGATGATAAGGTTGATAGTTCCTGCAATGGCATTACTGCCATATAGTGCAGAGCCACCACCTCTTATCACTTCTACACGCTCTATCATACTTGCGGGTATCAACTCCAACCCATACACCCCAGCCAGACCACTAAAAATGGGGCGACTGTTGATTAATATTTGAGAGTAAGGACCCTCCATCCCATTCATTCTAACTTGCGAGAAACCACAGTTTTGGCAATTATTTTCCATTCGCAATCCTGGAGCAAAGTTTAAACCCTCGCTCAAGGTGATAGATTGAGTAGAAGCAAATAGTTTGTTAGAAAGATTGGTTACAATGGTTGATGACTCAATTCGGTTCGATTCCGACCTATTGCCCGTAACCACTACCTCTTCCAATCCCAACACATCTTCCTCTAAGTCGAAATTTACCTCCTTTGTTTCATGTTTGCTGATTGTTATTTCAAACTCTTTCGACCTGTAGCCAAGCGATTGAGCTACAATGGTGTGCGTGCCCTCAGGCAGATGTATCAATTGATAGTGCCCCGACTCATCTGTGCTAATACCGATGGTTGTGCCCTTTATAGCTACCGTTGCAAAAGGTATATGTTTGCCTTCAGATACAACGTGCCCTACAATGTTTGCATCAGTTTTTATGGTTGCCCTTTGTATTGCACCATGTCTAGCCCGTTGTCTCCCACGTTGATGCGGTCTTTGCGCTAAAATAATTTGTGAAAACGACAATAAGAATACTGTCGCAAGAATATATATTTTGTTCATAAAAAAATTGTGTTTTGTTTTAATAAGTCTATATTTTCAGGCTTAAAATACCCCATTCTCCCAAACATTTAACAATTGAGAGTTGATACACTAATTGCCGAAAAAGTATAATTGTAAATTCAACCCTTATTATTCACGTTTTTAGCTTTGCGTAGATGCAAGGCGTCGAACTCCGCCGATATAGGCTCCACTATTTCAAGGAGTTTGCAACGCAGCAGATGCGTACACTTCGACTTCGCTCAGTAACCAGATAAAAGCGAACATA
>CAZUHZ010000057.1:0-10883 GCA_964620895.1 uncultured Dysgonomonadaceae bacterium
CTCTACTTACAGTTCCCTTACGTTATTCTTAAACTGATCCCCCCTATCCTCATAATCTTTAAACAAATCGAAGCTCGCACAGCAAGGAGACAGCAATACAACTTCGCCTTTTTCGGCTACATTGTAGGCTATTTCTACGGCTTCGCTCATTTTGTCGGCATCAAATATCAAAGGCACTTTGCCATCGAAGAATTTGTGCAAAGCACTGTTGTCTTTTCCTAAGAAAATGAGCACACGCACCTTCTCTTTCACCAATTGTTCTATTTCTCGGTAGTCGTTGCCCTTGTCGGTGCCACCCAAAATGAGTACCACCTTCGATTTCATGCTCTGCAGAGCATACCAACACGAATTTACGTTGGTAGCTTTAGAGTCGTTCACATAAAGCACGCCGCGCACAGTAGCCACTTTTTCCAATCGGTGTGGTACGCCCTGAAAATCTGTGAGCGATTGGCGCAAAGTATCATCGCTAATGTCTAGCAATTTCGATACTAGTCCTGCTGCCATCGAGTTGTGTATGTTATGTGTGCCCTGAAGGGCTAATTGATCTTGTTTCATTCTAAATGTACTGTTATTGGCATGTATATATATGTGTGCATCTTTCTGATAAGCACATTCGCCTTCACTTTTTGCCTGTTCAAAAGGGATGAGATGTGCCAATGGTTTCAATTTCTCTATTTCGCGTATAATCAGTGGGTCGTTAGCCCAATATATAAAAGCATTGTCTGCCGTTTGATTACGGATAATTCTCATTTTAGCATCTACGTAGCTTTGCATTTGATAGGCATAACGGTCTAGATGGTCGGGCGTAATGTTGAGCACCACTGCATAATCGGCACGAAACTCCTGCATCGCTTCCAACTGAAAGCTACTTAGTTCCAACACATAGTAATCGTACTGTTCCTCTGCCACTTGTTTGGCAAAACTGGAGCCTACATTGCCCGCCAAGCCCACATTGAATCTCGCCGACTTCATAATATGATAGAGCAGCGAACTGGTAGTTGTTTTTCCGTTGCTCCCAGTTATACAAATGGTCTTTGCGTGGGTATAGCGTGCTGCAAATTCTATTTCCGATATAATTGGTATGTTGTTTTGCATCAATTCCATTACTAAAGGTATGGTATAGGGTATGCCGGGGCTCTTTATCACCTCGTCGGCTTGCAATATCTTCTCCAAAGTATGCTTCCCCTCTTCATAAGAGATGTTGTATTGGTTCAATTCATTGCGAGATTGCCCCGAAAGAGTTCCTTTGTCGGAGAGAAATACCTCCATCCCCTTAGTCTTGGCTAGTATAGCTGCACCAACACCGCTTATACCTCCGCCTAAGACCACTATTTTTGTCTGTTTGTTCTGATCTCTTGTCTCCATGCTATCTCATTTTTAAAGTTGCTAAGGACAATACTGCCAAAATAATACCTACCAACCAAAAGCGCACCGTAATTTTCGATTCGGGTATCGGAATGATTGGTTTTTGAATAATTGCGTTGATGCTTCCATTACCAGGTTTCTGAAAATGATGGTGTAATGGAGTCATTTTAAACACTCGTTTGCCATAACCCAGCTTTTTTTTGGTAAACTTGAAGTAGGTTACCTGAATAATTACCGACAAACTCTCTACAAAAAACACGCCACACAAAATAGGGAGCAAAAGCTCTTTGTGAATGAGCACAGCAAACACGCCAATGATGCCTCCTATTGTCAAACTGCCCGTATCTCCCATAAATACTTGTGCGGGATAGGCATTGTACCACAAAAAGCCAACCGTAGCACCCACAAATGCGGCTGCAAACACCACCAATTCTTGACTGCCGGGTATAAACATTATATTGAGGTACGATGCAAACCCAACGTGCCCCGATACATAAGCCAAAATGCCCAATGTGACTCCTATAATAGAGGAGCTTCCGGCTGCCAAGCCATCTAATCCGTCTGTAAGATTGGCACTATTTGAAACTGCGGTTACAATTAAAATAATAACCAACACAATCACTACCCATACCGCCTTATCGGCGTAAGAACCCATAAAGGAGACCAGTTTTTTGTAGTCGAAATTGTTGTTTTTCTGAAAGGGTATGGTTGTTTGTGTAGTTTTCACATTATTTTGTGCATAACTTACACTTTCTATGGTATCTCCCACCATCAACTCTTGGTTTTCGCGCACCACAATGTCGCTACTCATATACATAGCAAGCCCAATAATTAAGCCCAACCCTATTTGGGCTACAATTTTGAACTTCCCTTTCAGTCCATCTTTGTCTTTGCGAAACACTTTGATGTAATCGTCCGAAAACCCCAATACTCCCAACCAAATAGTTGTTATAATCATTAAAATGATATACACATTGTCCAACCGACCAAACAAAAGTATTGGAACAAGTATAGATATAATTATAATTATACCGCCCATTGTGGGTGTGCCCCTTTTGCTGAGTTGACCTTCGAGGTCGAGATTGCGAATTGTCTCACCTATTTGATACATTTGCAACTTCTGTATGATGCGACGACCAATAATGGTGGAAATAAACAATGAAAACACCAATGCCATGGCAGATCGAAACGACACATACTGCATCATTCCCGCTCCGGGGAAGTCAAGTTTGTTTAGATATTGAAAAAGATAATACAACATGTCTTGTTGGTTGTTATTCTATATAGTTAATTTTATAGTCCGAAGCACTTTGCTCGCGCGTATTTGTAATGCGTGTGTCGCTTTAGCGAAAAACTTCTTTTTTGTTCTCCTATTTTGCTTCGCAACGCACAGTTTTCAAAACCGTACGAGTGGTTGGCTTATAGTCCGAAGCACTCTTCTACTACCTCCTTATCATCGAAATGATGCTTCACTCCATTTATGTCTTGATACGTTTCATGTCCTTTACCCGCAACAAGGATAACATCTCCAGGCTTTGCCAAGTTGCATGCAACCTTTATGGCTTCACGTCTATCGAGTATGTTTAGGGTCTCCCTTTTCTGTTTATTGGTCAATCCTGTGAGCATATCATTCAAAATCTCTTGCGGATCTTCAAATCGTGGGTTGTCGGAAGTAAAAATGACCTTGTCACTTCTCTCCACAGACTCCTTTGCCATGATGGGACGCTTCGTTTTGTCGCGATTACCACCACATCCCACCACTGTTATCAGCTCTCCTTCGGACGAAAGCACCTCGTGTATGGCTTCTAGCACATTTACCAATGCATCGGGGGTGTGTGCATAGTCAACAATAGCCGTCACATCGTTAGATGAGCGAATTGTTTGAAAGCGACCAGCCACCGATTGCAACGAACTAAGCGCAACAAGCAGTTCCTCCGAGGGCAAGCCCAAAATATGGGCTGTTGCGTACACTGCTAGTAGGTTATACACATTGAAAGTGCCCACAAACTGAACGCTTATGCCACGTCCGTTTATCTCTATGTCGGTTCCATCGAAATGTTTCTCAAAGATGCGTGCTTTGTAGTCAGCTAGTTTCTTTACCGAGTAGGTATATTGAGTAGCTTGGGTGTTTTGCAGCATTACTTTGCCATTCTTGTCGTCGATATTGGTGAGTGCGAAAGCACTTTTAGGGAGATTATCAAAGAATTGCTTCTTTACATTCAAGTAGTCGAGCATGTTTTTGTGATAATCCAAATGATCTTGACTCAAATTGGTAAACACTCCGCCATCAAACTGCAAAAAATGCACACGATGTTGATGAATGGCATGCGAACTCACTTCCATAAATGCATATTCGCATCCTGCATCCACCATTTTGCGCATCAGTTGGTTGAGCGAGAGCGTATCTAGTGTCGTAAGCGAAGTTGGAAACGCCTCATCGTTTACATAATTGCAAACAGTAGAGAACAATCCGGCTGGATAGCCCAATTTTCGCACTGTATCATATAAGAGAGTGGCAATAGTTGTCTTACCATTGGTGCCAGTTACGCCTATTAACTTCAACTTTGAGGAGGGATTGCCATACCAAGTGGCAGCAATCTCTGCAAGAGCCTTAGCACTGTTCTCAACTTGTATGTAAGTAACGCGCTGAAAGTACTCCTCAATCATAACCTTATCATATACCACAACAGTAGCACCCTGTTCTATCGCTTTTGATATATAATCATGACCATCTGTACATATTCCTGCTACAGCTACAAACAAAAATCCAGACTCTACCTTTCGCGAATCTGAACAGATATCCTTAACATGAATATTCATATCGCCATGTTTGGAAACCACCTTTGTGTTTTGAAGAAGTTTATCTAATTTCATTGTATTGAGTGTTTCATATTATCGCATTACCAAATTTACTGTTTTGCCCTTTACTATTTTTTGCCCCGGACCTATCGATTGCGACACCACCCTACCCGATCCAGATACATTTACCCTCAACCCCGACTTCTCAAGCAGGTACAATGCATCGCGTGCGCCCATTCCATACACATTAGGCACTAAATTATCAATCAAAGTAAGTGGTTCGGGTTGATAACCCACACTATCGCTTCTCACTTGCACCCATTCGACATCTTTTTCAACAGAAGTTGAATTGTACCCCAATCCTTTTAACACTTGTTGGCTCTTACTCCACAATCCATTTTTCATTGCTGGCAATTTCGACAACGTAGAATCTATTCTACAGTCCTCTGCTACCAAATGAGTAGTCCTCACATACGTTTGCTCTGCAATATTTTTGAAAACCATGCCTGCCATTCCTCCTCCCGAAGGTATTCCTTTTGGTTTACGAATACCAACAAAGCAAGTATATTTGGGTTCGTCTGCTGGGAAGTAGCCACAAAACGAAACAAAGTGACCACTATACCCACCACCCGTAGCTAGTTGAGCTGTACCCGTCTTACCAGCTATTGGAAAATAGTCAGACTTAACAACTTTTGCCGTACCTCGTTCAATAACACCCATTAACATATCGTGCACCAATGCTATTGACTCTTTCGATGCTATCGACGAGTTGACAACTTCAGGCTCAATCTTTTTTGTAAGCTTGCCATCTTTGTAAAACTCCTTTGCAATAAAAGGCTTCAGCATTTTCCCTTTGTTTGCTAGCGCATTGTAAAACATGAGCAGATAGATGGGTGGAACTTGTGTCTCATACCCAAAAGACATCCATGCAAGCGTTGTTTTCGACCAAGGGTTGGCTTTATCATTGGGATGACGTATCTGCGATGTACCCTCAATTCCTCGTAAAGGCACATCCCACTGCAATGATTTGGTCAACCCCATCTTATCGATACGTTTGGTAAACTTTTCGGGTTGGTTTTCATAAGCTTTTAAAGCAATTTTTGCCATCACAATATTTGATGACACCTCTATCCCTTCTTGTACTGTGAGATAACCCCTATCCCGACCCTGTGTCCAATAGTGATCGCGCACCACACGCTTATTGTGAGTATATAACCCACTACCTACATGAAATGAATCTGTAGGGTTGATAGCACCATCTTCGAGTGCTGCAAGCACAGTTATAGGTTTGAATGTAGAACCAGGCTCGTTCATGTATGAAAAGACATTTGGATTGCCCTCGGCATATACACCTTTCCTTATTCTATCTAAGTTGACAATACCTTTTATCTCTCCAGTCTTCACTTCCATTATAACAGCACAACCCGACTCTGCATCAATTTCAATAAGTTTATTCCGCAATGCTCTTTCCGATATATCTTGAATATCTGCATCGAGGGTAGTTACAATATCATAGCCATCCTCCGCTGGTATCTCTACCACATCCATCCACTTACCTTGTATTTTTTGGCGATTTTTCACACCAGGTACTCCACACAACAATGAGTCAAACTTCAATTCTATACCACTAGCCCCCCCTTTGGTTATGTCTCTGTATATACTACCCACTGTTCGAGCAGCTAACGAACCAAATGGTTTTTTGCGTGAATTTTTCTCCTCTGCAATCATCCCACTCCTATTAGAACGTTGATTGAGGAAAGGAAGCTTCCTAATCTCTTTCAATTCAACGTAAGAGATATCACGTTTCACAAGGCGCACATAACGTGTACGTTTTCTCACCTTCACATCAACACCTTTTGCTTTGTTTGATTCTATCTGCTTTTGCTCGTCCTCTCTTCGTTTATAGTTGTTCAACAATATTGCACGGTACTGACCTGCAGTTCTGTCTCTAAACATTTCAGCCAAGCCCTTTGATAGAGGTTCGGCATACTTTACAAGGGTATCTTTCACCATTCCATCAGCCCAAAAATCCATATAGATACCATACAAAGGCTCACTCGATGCTAGAAGCTTACCATCGCTAGTGAAAATGTTACCACGATTAGGCAAAATCACCCTATCACGAATAACTGTCTCTTTTTCGCCTACTTCACGCCACTTTTTACCCTCAGAAGTAAAAACAATTTTACCAGCAGAAAAAACAATACCTCCTCCTAATAATATCATCACAACAACGACAATACCATATCGATTTAAAATTCTTCTTTTATTGTTTGTATCTTTAAGCATTGCTCCCTCCTTATCATTTTTTTATATAGTAAATAGGTTCATTAGATATTTTAATCTCTAAGCCATATCGTTCAATGAGTTTTTCTATTTCAGTCTGCCTGCTTGCCTCGGTGAGGCTCGATGAAATAGTGAGAGATTCATATTTAGCATCCTTAAGCTCTCGCTGAAGCCTTTCAATCTCAGACATTTTATTTAAATAAGTGTATCGGTGACTGATAAACACAAAAATAATTATGAGCAAGGCTACAAAAAAACGCATGTTGTTGACGATAAACTTCTCTGTGAGAATATTTCCACCAAAAACATGAAAAAACGACTTTTTGATTTTACCTAAATTCATAGCGTCTTAAATTTTTTCAGCAATTCGCAACTTTGCACTTCTCGAACGAGGATTAACCCGCTGCTCCTCTTCACTAGGGATGATAACCTTACGATTGATAATTTTAAGATTAGTTAAAGGATTACCATAGAAATCCTTTTCAACTTCACCTTCAATATTCCCAGAGCGAAAGAAATTCTTCACCATCCTATCTTCCAGTGAATGATAAGATATAACACACAATCTACCACCAGTTGCTAAACAATCGACCGACTGCTGTAGCATTTCTTTCAGCGCATCCAATTCTTGATTCACCTCTATACGCAAGGCTTGGAAAGCTTGAGCCAACACCTTCTTTTCCCTATCACGATAAGTAAAGCGATCCATTATCTCTAAAAACTCATTAACAGTTGCAATTGGCTTCTTTTGCCTTGCAAAAACAATGGCTGAAGCAATTTTTCGTGCCATGCGCAACTCGCCATACAGGTAAAACAGATTAGACAATTGCTCCTCGTCATAGTTGTTGAGAACATCTGCTGCTGTGAGTTTAGAGCCACGATTCATTCTCATGTCAAGCAAACTATCAAAACGAAAAGAAAAGCCACGCTCCTCATCATCAAAGTGGTGCGACGAAACTCCTAAATCTGCAAGTATCCCATCCACCTTTTCTACTTGATAGTATTGCAGAAAATTGCTTAAATACCTAAAGTTGCTACGCACAAAAACAAAACGGTCATCGTTTAGCACATTTTCGTAAGCCTCCACATCTTGGTCAAAGCCATACAACTTTCCGCCATCTCCCAAGCGCGTCAAAATCTCTTTAGAGTGTCCCCCACCTCCAAAAGTAACATCAACATAAGTGCCACGGGGTTGAATATTTAACCCATCTATGCTCTCATGCAGCAATGCTGGTATGTGATAGTCAGTCATAATATAGAATTAATTAAAAGATTACTCCATCAACTTCTGGATTTCATCAGCAAAAACCTCAGGCTCCATAAGAGGTCTGTCCAACTTATCTTTAGCCCAAACTTCTATGGTATTATCTACACCCAGAAAACGAACGTGAGCATCAATTTGAGCAAGCTCTAAATATCTCCTCGAAACAAGAATTCTTCCACTGCCATCCATTTCAATACGCTCTGCATCTAAAACAAACTGGCGAAAAACCTGCTGCTCAACCCTATTCCATTTGTTGAGCTTGCTGCGCAATACTTCAATCTCCTCTTCCCACACCGAACCGGGGTAAAGCACCAAACAGTCTTGAAAAATATCTTTTCGAAGCACAAGCCAATCCTCTCCTTGCAACTGGAGAAGCTTCCGAAATGCGGCAGGAACAAAAACACGTCCCTTTGCATCGACCTTAGCCTCGAAATTTCCTAAGAATTGATTCATTTTACTGTCTTTTTAGCACTTTAGAACTGATACCTGCCGTAAAATTACTAAAATTATCCACTTTCCCCCACTATTCAACACATTATTTACAAAAAAGTTATCAACAATCGCATTTATCTTTATGAAACTCTTACTTTCAACAACTTAAATAGATAAATAAAAACAATAAAACTTACAAGCAAGGGTAATATTCACCAGTTCACTCATAAAATAAAGTAAAAACCCCTCAATATTTACTCAACAACTGAGAGTTTATTATATTTGTATGTTTAATTGAGAAATTTCTTAGTCTTGTAACTTTAAATAAATCACGAAACAGAAATTATGAATCACAAAGAGCCTAAAAAGCTTGATATTGATGCCGTACTGAAGTCTAAAGCAAAAAAACATTACAACAAAATCCCAAAAGTAGCTATCAACTACTTGAAACGTACTGTTCATCAAGATGAGCTCAACCACATTATTGAGACTTATCACGACCAATATGGCACTGATTTCATGCAAGCATGTGTTGACTATTTCAACTTAACGCTTCATATAAAAGGTGAAGAAAATATTCCAGCAACTGGAAAATTTATCTTTGTAAGCAATCACCCACTGGGAGGTTTGGATGGCATTTGCTTAGCTGCTACATTAGGAAAGAAGTATGACAAAAAAATAAAATATTTAGTAAATGACATATTACTCAATATCGAAAACTTAGAATCTATATTTGTGCCCATAAACAAGCATGGCTCGCAAGCCAAAGAGTCGGTAAAGGCAATGAATGACGCCTATGAATCGGACAATCAAATCATAACCTTCCCTGCTGGACTTTGCTCGCGCAAACAGAATGGACAAATAAAAGACCTACAATGGGCAAAAAGCTTTGTAGTAAAAGCCAAAGCTTACAAGAGAGACATCATTCCTGTACATTTTGAGGGACGAAACTCTAACTTTTTTTACAACTTATCGAATCTAAGAATGAAATTCGGCATAAAACTCAACGTTGAAATGCTATATTTAGCAGACGAAATGATGAAAAAGAAAAATGCTGAATTTACAATTACGTTTGGTAAACCTATATCATGGCAGTCGCTCGACAATAGCAAAACACCGATACAATGGGCACAAAAAATTAAAGAATCTGTTTACACTTTAAATCAGGTTTGAAAGGAGAAAACATGAAGAAAATCATCGACCCTGTTGATAAAAATTTAATTAAGAGCGAACTCACAGAAGATAAGCTGATGCGACCTACAAATAAAGCCAACAACGAGCTTTATATATTCACACATCACGACTCGCCAAACTTAATGCTCGAAGTAGGTCGCCTTCGCGAAATAGCCTTCCGTCACTATGGTGGTGGCTCAGGCAAAAAGGCAGACATTGACAAATACGACACAATGGAAACCCCCTACAGGCAAATGATTGTGTGGGACCCCGAGAGTGAAGAGATTTTAGGTGGTTATCGATTCTTGAGCGGAACTGATGTAGAGTTTGACAAAAAAGGGAAACCTATCTTGGCAACTGCCCATTTGCTGAATTTTTCAGAGAAATTTATCAACGAGTTTCTTCCATATACAGTCGAATTAGGACGGTCGTTTGTATCATTAGAGTATCAGTCAACGATAAGAAGTCGAAAAGGCATCTTCGCACTCGACAATCTTTGGGATGGACTAGGCGCACTATCTGTGATTGACCCTACAATAAAATATTTTTTTGGCAAGGTCACTATGTACGGCACCTACAACAAAGAGGCGCGCAACATGATTCTCTACTTTATGCAAAAGCATTTTCCCGACAAAGACAAACTTGTCACACCCATTGTTCCACTAGAGACCAATACCGATATAGCAAAAATGCAAAACCTATTCAATGGCAAAACCTTTAAAGAAGACTACAAGATACTCAACCGCGAAGTGCGTGCACTAAAGCTAAATATTCCACCACTAATAAATGCATACATGAGCCTATCACCCACCATGCGAGTGTTTGGAACAGCTATAAACCATGAGTTTGGGGATGTAGAAGAGACAGGAATTTTAATTGAAGAGGCAGAAATTTTGGAGGACAAAAGAATACGCCACATCGAATCTTATATGAAAAGCTTGCCCACCAAAAGATTTATGCAAAATCTTCAGAATCTAATTAAGGGTAATAAGAATAGAGATAAGTAAACCACTTGCACACCACCCCCCCATTTTAACAATTGATTGCGCTACTTTGCAATCGATTGCATCTTCATATTACACAAATTACTATTTATTACAACTATATCTTGCCTATCGTTGTTATATTTGCACTGAGACTTTCATGTATATTGCAGAAAAGCAAACTATTGACCTTTTATTACATGCAAATACAAGAAGCGAAAAGTGATTACATAATTAATTATTTAGTTAATCTTATAAAGTTAACAATATGAATTTACTCTTTAAAAAAAGTACGTATGCATTCTTATCATTATTAATGGTAGGATTGTTGTTTAGCGTTGTGGCAAACGGGCAACCGGCTTCGCCTATAAACGTTAGTGGATCTGTTACAGATTCAAGTGGAGAACCGATTATTGGTGCCAACATCTTGATAAAAGGCACTTCTATTGGAACAGTTACAGATTTCGATGGAAATTTTGTAATTGAAGTACCAGGTAATGGAGTGCTAACTATTAGTTACATTGGTTACCTGCCACAAGATGTATCTGTTCAAAATCGGAGATCAATTCAAATAGTTCTCA
>CAZUHZ010000058.1:0-10665 GCA_964620895.1 uncultured Dysgonomonadaceae bacterium
ATTGTGTATCTACATATCAAAACATACAATAAAATTACAGCCCACAAATATATATGCGTTATATAACATTTATACAAAAAGTTTAGTATATTTGCTGTTGCAAGTAATTCTAATAATCACAACATATTAAAAGATAAAGAGATGAACATTGATAAACCCTATGCGATAGGTGTAGATGTAGGAGGCACAAACACGGTCTTCGGTATTGTTGACAAAAGAGGTCAGATTCTAAAAAGTGGAAGTATCCAAACAGCCAAACATGAAGAAATAAACGATTTCATAGATGAACTTTGTGACGCACTTGAAGAGCTTATCAAAGAAGTAGGTACCAAAGAAGACATCAAAGGTATTGGAGTAGGTGCACCAAACGGCAACTATTATACTGGAAGTATTGAGTTTGCTCCAAACTTGCGTTGGAAAGGTGTGATTCCGTTTGTAGAAATAATGGAAAAAAGAATAGAAATTCCTGTTGTTTTAACCAACGATGCCAATGCAGCAGCTATTGGAGAGATGACATATGGTTGCGCAAAAGGGATGAAAAATTTTATCGTTATAACCCTAGGAACAGGTGTTGGTAGTGGTATTGTAGTGAATGGTGACCTGGTATATGGACACGATGGTTTTGCTGGAGAGTTAGGACACGTAATTATGCGTCGCAACAATGGTCGCCTTTGTGGATGTGGACGTGCAGGTTGCTTAGAGGCATATAGCTCTGCTACAGGTTTGGCAAGAACTGCCCGCGAATATTTAGATATGAGACCCGATGAGAACTCACTCCTTCGCAAAATACCTATTGATGACATAACCTCTAAAGATGTATTTGATGCAGCTACTGCTGGAGATGAAATAGCCAAAGAGGTATTTAAATTTACAGGCGAAATTTTAGGAGAGGCTTTTGCTGATTTTGTTGCTTTTTCAAGTCCCGAAGCTATTATCTTATTTGGCGGATTGTCAAAAGCTGGCGACCTTATAATGAAACCCGTTAGAGAAAGTATGGAAAACAACCTGCTTGCTATTTATAAAGATAAAGTAAAACTACTTTTCTCACAATTAAAAGAAAGCGATGCTGCTGTACTTGGTGCAAGTGCGCTAGGTTGGGAGGTGAATTAATATAAGCACGGGCTTAAAAACACCATGCAATATAAAAGTCCCTAGCTGTTAGCTTGGGACTTTTTTTAAATATCAAAACCAAGGTGACAACATAAAAAAATTGTTTTACTACAACCAAATGAATATCATCTTAAAAAGCACAGACTACAACAATAAACATTGCCTAGTCTTCTTTCTAAGAGAGAGAAGATTAGATTTCGTCTTCTTACACTTTTTTTCTAAATCTTATCGGTTGACACCTGAAAAATATAGATAGATTTTATACCTTTGTATCTTACTAAAATTTTTGAATATAAATATGTCAGCAAAAATAAAGAAAGCACTAATTTCTGTCTATGATAAAGAGGGATTGGATGAAATCCTCGCTACTCTTAACCAATTAAATGTTTCGTTTATATCTACTGGTGGTACAAAAGAACACATAGAAAAACTTGGATACGAATGCGAAAGTGTAGAAGACGCTACAGGTTATCCGCCCATCTTAGGTGGACGAGTAAAAACATTGCACCCTAAAGTGTTTGGAGGCATACTTTACAGACGAAATGACGAGTCTGACAAGAAAACGGTTAAATCATACGATATTCCCTCCATTGATTTGGTAATAGTTGATTTATATCCTTTCGAAAAAACGTTAGAATCAAATGCATCACATGAAGAGATAATAGAAAAAATAGATATTGGTGGCATCTCGCTTATCCGCGCTGGAGCTAAGAACTACAACGACGTGATAATGGTAGCTTCAAAGAAACAATATAGTGCCCTACTCAAGCTTCTGAAAGACAAAAATGGAGCTTCTGACTTGAACGACCGAAAATGGTTTGCAAAAGAAGCATTCGGAATATCATCGGCTTACGATAGTGCGATATTTTCTTACTTCACTGACAAAGATGACCTAAGCTCTTTTAGAGTAGTAGCCAACGAAGGGAAGAAACTGAGGTATGGTGAGAATCCACATCAAGAAGGATACTTCTATGGCGACTTCAATACTATGTTTACTCAATTAAATGGCAAAGAAATATCGTACAACAATCTGTTGGATATAGAAGCTGCCACGGAATTAATGGCAGACTTCGACGAAACGTCGATTGCTGTAATCAAACACAACAATGCTTGTGGCATGGCTTCACGAGACAGCCTATTGCAAGCTTGGAAAGATGCTTTGGCGGGCGACCCCATATCAGCTTTTGGTGGAGTAATCATTGCCAACAAAGAAGTTGACAAAGAAGTGGCAGAAGAGATTAATAAATTGTTTTTCGAGATTATCATTGCTCCATCATACAGCCTTGATGCACTGGAGATATTGAAGCAAAAGAAAAACAGAATCATCTTAAAACAAAAACAGACAGCAGGTGAGCCCAACTATAAGTACCGTTCATTGCTAAATGGTGTGCTTGCTGAGCAAAAGAACACCAGCGTTCAAGCGGCAAGCGACCTAAAGGTGGTGACCAACACTGCGCCTACGGCGAATGAGACCGAAGATTTACTATTTGCCAACAAAATGGTGAAGCATTTAAAGTCTAACGCCATCGCATTGGTGAAAAACAAACAATTAGTAGGGATAGGAACCGGACAAACGTCGCGAGTGGATGCGTTGAACCAATCAATTGACAAAGCAAAGCAGATGGACTTGTCAATTGACGGAGCAGTTATGGCATCGGATGCCTTTTTTCCTTTCCCCGACTGTGTGGAAATTGCTCACAAGGCTGGTATTACTGCCGTAATACAACCAGGTGGATCAATAAAGGATGGTGACTCAATCGATTATTGCAACGAAAACAAGCTAGCAATGGTCACTACTGGCGTGCGCCACTTTAAACATTAGAACAAAACAGACAGAAACAACAAAATAGACATGGGATTATTTTCATTCACGCAAGAATTAGCGATGGACCTTGGAACAGCCAACACCATCATTATCAATAATACTGGAAAGATATTGTTAGACGAGCCATCTATAGTTGCACTTGACCGTAAAACTGACAAAATGATTGCTTTAGGAGAGAAAGCAAGACAAATGCATGGGAAAACTCATGATAATATACGCACAATTCGTCCGCTAAGGGATGGTGTGATAGCGGACTTTGCCGCTGCAGAGCAAATGATACGCGGTATGATAAAAATGGCTAACAAAAACAAGACGCGCCTCTTCTCTCCATCGCTTCGGGTAGTTGTTTGCATTCCATCGGGGAGCACAGAAGTGGAAATTCGCGCGGTGCGCGACTCTGCCGAGCATGCTGGTGGTCGCGATGTGTATATGTTATTTGAACCAATGGCTGCTGCGCTGGGAATTGGGCTAGATGTTGAAGCTCCACAGGGGAATATGATTGTGGATATAGGTGGTGGTACTACGGAAATTGCAGTAATTTCGTTAGGTGGCATTGTTTCTAATAAATCAATCAAGATTGCGGGTGACGACCTCACTGAAGATATACAGGATTACATGGGTCGCCAACACAATATAAAGGTAGGCGAGCGAACAGCAGAGCAAATTAAGATTAATGTAGGGTCGGTATTGACGGAGCTGGCTGATCCGCCTGAAGACTTTGTAGTTCACGGTCCAAACCGCATGACTTCTTTGCCAATGGACATCCCAATTTCGTATCAAGAGATTGCACATTGCTTAGAAAAGTCGATTTCGAAGGTTGACTCTGCCATCTTGAGTGCATTAGAGCACACTCCACCCGAGCTGTATGCCGATATTGTGCGCAATGGTATCTATATCACTGGTGGTGGTGGGTTGTTGCGTGGTTTAGCCAAGAGATTTACTGAAAAGATAGGCATCCAATTTCATGTTGCAGAAGATCCACTGCGTGTTGTAGCAATAGGGACTGGCATAGCTTTGAGAAACATTGATAAGTTTAACTTCTTGATGAGATAATAGCCCCTTTTTGAACTGCAACGTACAATTAAACAAGATTATCACTATAAGAAAGAAACTTAACGCGTAATACTTTCAACATTTATTCATAGAAATGCGATGAAAATTGCATAATTCATCATAGGAGCTATTTATGAGAAACCTTCTTAATTATATTTTAAGGAACAGTGCATGGTTTCTAGCTATACTATTGATTGCTTTTAGCATTTTCTTGGTATTTAAACACAACTCTTATCAACGAAGCGTCTATTTATCATCGGCGAATAGAATAAGTGCTCAATTGTTCAAAACATCCAACAATGTTACGTCGTTTTTTCACCTCAAACGCAGCAATAATAAGCTATTGGAGCGAAACGCTGAACTAGAACGCTCTAATCTGCTACTCAAGCAACACATCGCAGCCCTAACTGGCGACACAAGTACTATAAATGCTTTTACCATCGATTCGATTGTACCCACACAATTCGAGTTTATTCCCGCCGAGGTAGTCAACATCAGTATATCTAAGCTCAATAATTACATCACCATAGACAAAGGCTCTCTAAATGGCGTTGCGCCCGACATGGGTGTGATATCTACAGCTGGAGTGGTGGGTGTGGTGCGAAATGTATCGCAACATTCGGCTGTTATCATCCCCATTATCAACCCGAAATTTAGGCTTGGTGCAAAATTAAAGAACTCGGACAACTTTGGATCTATCGCTTGGGACGGCCGCAACGCCAATGAAGCGCAACTAAGGGAGGTACCGAAGCACGAACTGTTTGCTGTAGGCGATACAGTGGTGACAGGTTTCTCAAGAATATTCCCCGAAGGGATAATTGTGGGCTATACCAAAGAGGAAGGCCTATCGACCGACGATAATTTCAATACTTTTAATATCAATTTGGCTACAAGTTTTCAAACTTTGCAGCATGTTCTTGTCATAAACGATAGATATCACCTTGAACGGACAGCTCTTGAAACAAATATGAAGTAATGAAACTAGATTATCTATACGAAATAGTGTTATTTGTAGTGCTGATAGTGCTGCAGGTGCTGGTTTTTAATCAAATAAGTGTGTTTGGTTTTGCAACTCCATTTCTGTATATCTATTTTCTACTGAAACTACCCATTGGGCGCAATGAATTTTATGTCATTATCATAGGTTTTGTGATGGGAATGATAATTGATGTTTTCTTAAACACCCCAGGCATCAATGCAGCGGCCGCAACGCTTGTTGCAGTGCTTAGGCGCCCACTATTGCAGCTGTTCTTTACCAAAGAAGAGACCGAAGAATACATGCCAAACATATATACCGCTCCTGCTTCTTTCACAAAATATGCCACCGTAGCAGTCATCCTTCATCAAACAGCACTCTATACGCTTGAATCCCTTTCATTGTTCAACCTACAAATAGTACTTATGCGTTGGGCTTCATCAATTGTGCTAACACTTATTCTTCTTTTTGCGTTAGACGCATTTATGTACAAAACATTTGCTGCAGATGAATAGAAGAGACCCCTTCTTTAAGCGAAGTGTCATCATAGGCATTACGGTAACCATGATAGCTGTCGTATATATGGTGCAATTATTCCATTTACAGATAATAGACACCAAATATCGTGACTTTGCCGACAGTAATGCGTTTTACAAAAAACCGCTTTACCCATCGCGTGGCGCAATGTATGATAGATATGGCAAGCTTTTGGTGTATAATCAGGCTACTTACGATGTGATGATGGTAGCCCGAGAGATGAAAGAGTTTGATACCATCGACTTTTGCAATACAGTGAACATCGAGAAAGAGACTTTCTTTGAGCTAGACAGCTTAATGCGCGATGGGCGCAGAAATCCGGGCTATTCGTCTTACACTCCGCAACGGTTTATGTCGAAACTGGATACGCGCGAGTACGCTATGCTGCAAGAAAAGCTGTATAAGTTTCCTGGCATTTACATACAGAACCGAACCGAACGACAATACAAGTATCCCAACATGGGATTGATACTCGGTTACATTGCCGAGGTGGATAAAAACACTATGGCAGCCGATAAATACTATGCAAGGGGCGATTTTTCGGGCAAATCGGGCATCGAACTATCGCACGAGCAGGACTTGCGGGGCGAAAAGGGGGTAGAAATATTGTTGCGCGATGCGCACGGACGAATTCAAGGTAAATACGAAGACGGCAAGCACGACAAAATGCCTGTATCGGGACAAGACCTGACGTTGACCATTGACATTGACCTACAAGCCTACGGCGAATACTTGATGCAGAACAAGATTGGCAGCATTATTATGCTAGAACCCAAAACTGGAGAGATATTGGCAATGGTGGCAGCACCCAGCTACGACCCAGCGCTGCTAACGGGGCGCGACTTTGGCGAAAACTTTATGGAGTTGGCACGCGATCCCTACAAACCCCTCATCAACAGAGCCGTTTCGGGGGTGTATCCTCCCGGATCGACGTTCAAACCAGCGCAAGGGCTTGTATTCTTGGCCGAAAACATCATTACCCCCGACACTAGGTATGGTTGTGCGGGTGGATACCCACCGTTGGGCGGTCGCCCACGCTGTCATGGTCACCCCAGCCCCCTGTCGCTCGACCCGGCATTGGCTACTTCGTGCAACTCTTACTTCTGTTACGGACTGACGGCAATGCTTACCAACAGAACTCGCTACACCGACATCAACGATGCCTTCGACCACTGGAAAGATCGGATGGTTTCGTTTGGTTTTGGCAATAAATTGGATGTAGATTTACCCTCCGAAAAGCGGGGATTCATCCCTAATAGTAAATTTTACTCCAAGGTACACAAAACGGAGAACTGGCGCGCCCCTTATGTCATCTCGATTGCCATTGGGCAGGGCGAAATTTTGACAACTCCATTGCAAATTGCCAATTTTTCGGCTCTTGTTGCCAACCGTGGGCACTATTTTGCGCCTCACGTGGTGAAAGAGATGAAAGATAAGCCCTTGGACAAGAAATATAGCACCAAACACGACACAGGAATACCCCGCGAATTCTTTGAAGTGACAGTAAGTGGCATGGCACACGCTGTAACCAGCGGCACATGCCGTGGTATCAACCTCGAACCCGAGATAGAAGTGTGTGGAAAGACTGGAACTTCTGAAAATCCGCATGGCGACGACCACTCTTTGTTTATGGGCTTTGCCCCAAAAGACAATCCGCAAGTAGCCATTGCAGTGATTGTAGAAAATGGACGCTTTGGGGCGAGCAATGCCGTGCCCATTGGCAGACTGATGATGCAAAAGTTCTTCAAAGACTCTATACCTGCATCAGATAAATGGCTAGAAGATAGAATTGTGAATACAGTTATTCTTCCAAAGATGTATCAACAAAACAGATAAACTGCAAATGCACAGCGATATAACGAAAGAAAAAGGTAGGATTGACTGGTGGACGGTACTGTTGTACCTTCTTTTTGTTGTGGCAGGATGGCTCAACATCTATGCAGCCAGTTTCGACCTCGAAAACGCTGTGGGTCTCTTCGACCTATCGGGTCGCGCAGGGATGCAGCTTGTGTGGATGGGAACATCGCTGGTACTTGCTTTCGCCATCATGAAGATAGAGCCCAGATTTTTCGATTCCTTCACGGTTTTGTTTTATGTGACGGGAATAGTGGTGCTTTTAATTACGCTTGTGGTGGCTCCCGACATCAAAGGGTCGCGTTCTTGGTTGGTGATAGGTCCCATAAGGTTGCAACCAGCCGAATTTATGAAATTTATTGTCGCCCTAGCCTTAGCAAAGGTATTTAGCAGGCACGATTTCAAGCTCATGGAGCTGCGCAACCTACTTCTAGTGTTGGCTATTATCTTTATTCCTACCATTATTGTTATTCTCCAAAGCGAAACGGGTACTGCGCTCGTCTATCTTAGCCTTTTCATTGTGCTTTACCGCGAAGGACTGCCGGGTGGGATAATATTCACTGGATTGGCAATGATTGTTTACTTTGTTGTGGGACTAAAATTCTCGGAAGAGCAGATAGGCATCTTCTCACGGGGCGAAGTTTATACAATCAGCATCATTATCATCTTCACAGCGGGCATGGTATGGAGTTATGTCAAGCGCAAGCGCGTCATTCAAGTGATATTGGGGATAGCTGTCACCATATATTTAAGCACTTACTTGCTCTCCTTCACAAATTGGGTAAATATTGATTATGGTGTGAGTGCAATCCTTTCGCTTGGGCTGATTGCGCTCTACTTGCTTTACCTTTCTTTGCGCTTTTGGAAGCGTATCTACTTGCTGATGGCGGTATTTGCAATCGGATCGTTTGTATTTCTCGAGTCGGTAGAATATGTCTTCAACGAAGTGCTACAACCGCATCAGCAGATGCGTATAAAAGTGACATTGGGCATGGAAGAAGACCTCTTGGGGGCGGGATATCACATTGGGCAGTCGAAGATTGCCATTGGGTCGGGTGCATTTAGTGGCAAAGGCTACCTCAATGGCACACAAACGAAGCTAAAATACGTGCCCGAGCAAGACACCGACTTCATTTTCTGCACCATTGGCGAGGAACAAGGCTTTATTGGAGCAAGTGCTGTACTCATATTGTTTCTGATATTCATACTTCGCCTGCTATTCCTTGCCGAACGACAAAAAACTATATTCGGTCGTGTCTATGGATATGGCGTTGTCAGCATTTTCACCTTCCATTTGATTGTAAACATAGGCATGGTACTAGGACTGACCCCCGTTATTGGCATCCCCTTGCCATTCTTTAGCTATGGGGGGTCGTCGTTGTGGGGATTTACCATACTCTTGTTTGTGTTTTTGCGGATAGATAAATCGAGAAAGCCCTTTTAGTTGAAAAATATCTCGAGACAACTTGAAATACTGCTCCTTTCCCACACAATTTAGATGCATTTGTCGCGCTAGCGAATACTATTCTTCTCAAATCCTTATCACTTTTTATCAAAAAATGTACGCATCGGTGCAACCGAGAGGCTCTATTAAGTCACTATGCAACATTTCCGCACAAAATCGACTACGTTTTTATTTACTTGATTGCTATGCAACGATGCTTTGCATAAATTTGATATTACACTAATGCTTTGCAAAACTGAAAAACATCTATGTGAAATTACATGAGAGCTTTGCAACTATGAAAAGCAGCTGTGTAAAATTACATATATGCTTGGTAACAATGAAAAGCAATAAATTGAACAACAATTATAGCATATTCTTAAAACAAATGTATATATTTGCTCCTACAATATACTTTACACTAAATCCATGCACATGAAAATAAAATTATATTACCTCGAACGCATGACACGGTGGGAACTTTTCCAATTTACCTACGATACCATTGATGTAGCCCACAAACACGAGGAAGGAATGCCTCAAAGCTATGCCGAAAAGCTAGAAGAATTGTGCAAAGCATTTGAAGTTTACGACAAAGAGCTGGCACAAACGCGCATCCCCCTACCCGCGTCGCAGCAATTGATAAAAGCCGCTGACAATAGAGACTATGCCATTCGCAAACTGTACCAACTTGCTCGTTACTACGCTGATTACCGATACGATGCCACCAAAGAGAACGCAGGCAGAGGGCTGAAAGCAATTTTTAGGTCGTATGGCACAGGAAGCTTCATCTCGCGCCAAGCGCAAGACGTGCAAACGGCAATGATAACTAATTTGCTCCAAGAATTGGAAAGAGATACAGCACAACAGCACCTATCCATTCTCAATTTGACCGAAGTGGTGGCGGCATTAGACCAAAACAATCGGATTTTTGAGAAAGAACAGCAAGCACGCCGCAAAAAAGAAGCGAAATATGTGACTGGCTTGGCAAGAGATGCAAGAATAGCGCTGCAAAATCAGATAATGGAGTTTACCACCCTTATAAACGCACTGGCGGTGGTGGAGGGGGAGGAGAAATACGCCAAGTTGAAGCAAATTATTGGCAGTATGATCAAAAAATATATGACTGCTGTGCGACAGCGTACAAAAAAAAGAGAAGATGACACTACATCAGATGTTTCCTAGTATCTTATCCATCGCCCAATTGGTTCGCACAGCCGAAACCGCTGTACTTGCAACCGCTACATCCTCTTTTTGCAGGTACTCTACAATGCTTTTGATAAGAAAATACTGTATGTTGTCTGGATTAGTTTCATTGTAAGATGATTTGCCATCAGATGTTTGCAACACAATATCGGTAAACATAAAAGTAGAGAAAGAGAGCTTCCCTTTTGTGCCAATCAATTCAATTGTATCGGTACGGGTGTCTTGCGGAGCAACAAAACTCCAACTTCCACTACCCACAACACCCGACTCAAACTGAAATGTGGCAGCAACCGTGTCTTCTACTTCATACAGCCCTGCAATATTTGCAGAATGTCCTTTGGCATCGACAATCGGACCAAGTAAAAAGTCGAGTAAGTCTAGTTGGTGCGATGCCAAATCATAAAAATAACCAGCACCTGCTATCTCTTTCTTCACACGCCAAGGATGTGTAGCCCTTTTGTAATCAGTTTCATAAGGAGGTATAGCAAATCGCACTTGAATAGTAGAGATGTCACCCAACGCACCATCATCTATCAGGTTTATTACCTTCAGGAAATAGGGCAAAGTACGACGATAGTAGGCAACAAAGCAAGGAACGCCCGTTTCTTCCGACACCCGTACCATTTCTTCACACTCGTTGTAGCTTGCTGCCATTGGTTT
>CAZUHZ010000059.1:0-10642 GCA_964620895.1 uncultured Dysgonomonadaceae bacterium
TATCCCTTCTCTGCTTGTTTTCTAGCAGATTTTAGTGAGTTAACCTGTTCGATGCTTTTAGCAATTTGATTTATTTGGTTTTGCAACATTAGCTTTATTTGTCGTTCTGCATCTTCTCGCTGCATCTTCACTTGATCTACGGTTAGTTGTGCCTCTTTAACGTCGTTGCGTTTTTTAAACCCATCAAATATGGGGATGGCCAGTGTTATCCCAGCAGTAGCATAAGGATCCCATTTGTAATCATTAAACTTAAAGTTGTTGTTCTGACTCATATATTGGTAGTTTAAATTAGCTGTTAGAGTAGGGAGGTATTGCGATGTGCGCAACTCATATACTTTCTTCAATTGCTCTATTTGTAAATCAATTTGACGCAAGTCACTATTATTTACTAATGAGAGGTCTGTATCTAATAAATCTGCATACATTTCATCCTCGTAGTTTTCTAACGACCCTACAATACTCATTGGTACTTCTAAGTTAATACCCATCAATGCTTTCAACTGCAATATAGCAAGTTGAACTGCATTTTTGGTTTGCAACATCTCTGGTATTAAATTTTGCAGTCTTACACCAGCAGTGATTAGGTCGTATTCTGCAACCAATCCTTGGTCAAATTTATCTTGAATGTCTTTTAGTACTTCCGACTCTGTATCGAATGTTTTTTTGTAAACATTGTATGAGTCTTGTGCGAGCAGTGCACCATAAAAGGCTTTTTTAACCTGGTTGGCAAGCTCAATTTTTGAAGAGCGTGATTTCTCAACAGCCAACTCTACATCGATGCTTGTTAGTTGAATGTTTTTCCATAGTGATGGAACAATGATAGGTAGATTAACAACTACTCCTGCTGTCCACATATTAGAACGCCCAAATTGAATTCCTTCTGCTTCCTCTTCTTCACTGGGTTCAGATGAACCTCCCAATATTTTTCCTAAAACTCCTAGAATTTTTTGCTCTTCTGGGCTAAAATCGCTTGGATCTATATCTCCTCCCATCATACTACCAAAACCTCCATCCATATACATGGTCTGTTTCTTAATAGTACGAGTGTACTGACCAACAGCGTCTATTTGTGGATAAAGAGAAGATTGAGTGCTTTTCTTTGAGTACTCTTTTTTCTCAATCTCCATTTCAGCCACTTTTATTGTAGGACTTTCGTTCATAGCTATAAAGAGTGCTGTCTCTATATCTATAATTAAACTGTCGCTTACTGTTTTGTCAACTAATGTGTCAGCTCCTACACTCACAGGCTCCTGTGCTAACATTGTTGCCGAAAACAAGAACCATCCTATTGACAAGGATAATGTTCGTATTGTTTTTCTTAGCTTTACTTTCATAATCATTCTATCTTGTTTTGTTTTTTTAAACGTTTATATCTGAATAATGTTTCGTTAGGAATGAATCTACAATTACTATGCCACTTGCTGTGGAAATACCACGAATAAAGTTAATCATAGTTGTAAAAAAGAGTTCCCAATGGGTAAAAGACTTGTTTGTCAGTTTTGTAGCATTCATAAAGGTGCGACTACTATCTTGCAATAGAAACGAAACAATATCTATGTTCAAGTCTTTTCTTATCACACCTTGAATCATTCCTTCCTCTAAAAATTGCCTAATGTGAACAACCCCTCGGTTTTGTTGGTCAATCAACTCTTGATTTGCTTTTGGATAGTACTTTTTTAAATCATCTATAAAAATCATATTTAAGAAATCAAACTCTCTGCGCATCTCTATAATCCGCAGAAACATATGAACCACTGTCTGTTCATCTTTTGATATGTCTTTAATATATTGAGCTTTCATTTTCTCCATGTGGCGTATATAGTGCAATAGAAGATCCTCTTTGTCTTTAAAGTTTTGGTAAATCGTTCTTTTAGAAATACCAAGCCTTGAAGCAATCTCATCCATCGATATCCTTTTTATGCCATGTTTCACAAAAAGCTCTCCAGCTTGTTCAATTATTCTATCTTTCAATTCCATTCCATTCTTTTATTTTTTATTGAGGGGACAAAGGTAACAAGAAAACTTGAAACACATAATTAGTTTCCGTAGTTTTAACTATCTTTACAATTGTAACTCGCACAACAAAAAAGCATAAAGCACAATAAGTTTTGTTTTTCACAACTAATTGACATGTAAACAGATGATTTACTTACTAAAGCAAAGTTGTGAATTTCTACTTTATAGAAGTAGAACAATCATTTACCTTTGGTTGAAGAGAATTGGTTGAAGTATCTGTCTAAATATGAGATGTTAAAATGAGGAGTAAAAAACAGAAAATAAAAAGGCTCCTTAAAATGAGATAATAGAGACTGACAGCTTTTTTGCTTTCTGCTTTAAAGTTTTTTATGTAAGTTTGTCCTTTTAAAATGATGATATGATCTGTTTTCCGAATGCAAAAATAAACTTAGGACTCAATATCGTTTCCAAACGAAAGGATGGTTACCACAATATTGAGACCATTTTTTATCCTATCGGATTGAAAGATGCCCTCGAAGTGTTGCCAAGTGAAAATAACGATATCTATACGCTGTTTTCGTCAGGTATAGATGTAGGTGCAAATCCTGAAACCAACTTGGTGGTAAAAGCACTCAACTTGATGCGCTCACAAAAACATATTCCAAACGTTGATATTCATTTACTAAAAAAAATACCCAGCGGTGCTGGGTTGGGTGGAGGGTCATCCGACGGAGCCTTTATGCTCAATTTGCTCAACAACACCTTTGCTCTTGGCTTTACTAACCATGAGTTGCACCAGTTTGCAGTAAAGTTAGGAGCAGATTGTGCTTTCTTCTTGAACAACAAGCCTGCTTTTGCCTTTGGCATTGGCGACAAATTAGAAAATATAGAACTGTCACTCGAACACTATTATGTGTTATTGGTAAAACCCAACATATCTGTTTCTACCAAAGAGGCTTATGCCGAAATAGTGCCCAAGCAACCCGAAATCTCTCTCAAAGAGATTGTGAAGCTACCCGTACATGAGTGGCGCAACTATATGCACAACGATTTTGAAGTACCTATTTTTAAGAAGCATCCCTCAATTGCTCAAATAAAACAAACCCTATATGATAATGGTGCTGTTTATGCATCCATGTCGGGTTCAGGAACATCGGTATATGGTTTTTTTGATAAAAAACCTATACTCAACTTTCCCAATTGCTTTGTATGGAGTAATTACTTGTAATGAAAATAAAGACTAACTACATGTACAACAGACTTAAACTATTGATGGCACTAATTATTAGTGTCACTGGGCTTTTTGCTCAAACCAAAATTTCTCTAAACGAAGTTAGAGCATTCGAACCCATTGTCCTGAAAAAACCTATCCAGTTGGATAGCGTAAACCTAAAAGATGAGAAGTTGTCTGACAAGCTATTGCTTTCGAGTACTCTCTCTATCCCACAGCACCACCGTTTTATGAACATTTTAACAGCAGATAGTGCTGGCTTTTTTCATATCAACAATACCGATTCGGAATACGCACTTCATTTGTTGTCATTCTATCTTAGAGGCGACAATTATGGCAAAGCTAAACTGACTGTTACATCCCCCAATATCTTGGAGGTGTATATCGATGGTGAGAAAAAAGCAACAAAAGGTGATGCCACAGATAGCATTTCAAATGCAGGCTCAGCTGAAGCTACACTCAACGGCACTTTAAACAATGCACGAGTTGTTGTAAAGCTATTGGCTTCAAACACACAGCCATTTAATGCTGCTGCAGTAAAAATTGAGGTAAAACCCGACGAGGAAGACTCTTTACTTAATGTGTATATGACCGATGACCCATCGCGTAGAATTGACATTAAAGATGTTTTAGAAGGTAAACGTGTTTCCTCTTCATCCATATCTCCAACTGGGCAATATGTGTTGATAAATATAAGCGAAACTTTGCCTGGTGGCAAAACCAACAGGTATTTAGAAGTATATGACTTACAACAGCAACGCACACTCATTAGCGAAGCTCCCAACAGGAAACAACTTAAATGGATGCCCAAATCAGACATGCTGTCGTATGTTACCGATACTGAAAATGGGAGAACCATGTTCCAACTCGATCCTGTTACAATGAAATCGACCAAACTTGCAGAAAATTTACCAGAAGTGAACTTTACGATTGCTCCAGATGAGCAATCTATGTTTTATTCTATCAAAGAAACATTGGATGTAACATCGCCTGCAAGTTTGAAACGAATGTTGGGAATTGACGACCGTCAAACGCACTATCGCAACAGATACTTTATCTACCAATATGTTTTTGAAACAGGTCTATCGCAACAGATAACTTTTGGAAAACAGACAGCCTATCTCAATGATGTGAGCACTGATGGAAAGAGTTTGCTTTTCTCTACTTCCGAAGAGCTTCTCACTGAGCGTCCCTTTAAAACCACTTCAATGTATTTGTTAGAGTTAGAAACAATGAAGGTTGACACATTGTGGGAAAACGAAAAGTTTGTTTCGTCTGCACAATTTTCACCCGACAACAAACAGCTTCTTATCAGTGGAGGTCCTGAAGCTTTCAATGGAATTGGGTTGAATATAAAAGAGGGGCAAATAGCAAACAGCTACGATACGCAAGCCTTCATTATGACGCTTTCAAACAAAAAAATAGACCCTATTACAAAAGATTTCGACCCAACTATCGACTCCCAACAATGGAGTAAGGCAGACAACCATATCTACTTTCGTGTTCAAGATAGAGATAGAGAAAATGTGTATAAATATAACCCAAAGAGGCGCAGATACTCAAAATTGAATTTAAATGAAGATGTAATCAAATCATTCGATATAGCAAGTGAATCTAGGTGGGCAAGCTACACAGGGGTGAGTCTTGCAAACTCTAATAGGAGTTATGTAGTGAATTTAAAGAATGACAAATCTACATTAATTGCCGATCCATACAACGACCGTCTATCACAATTGACACTCAGCGAAGTAAAAGATTGGAGTTTCAAATCATCGTTTGGTGACGAGATTGAAGGTCGCTACTATCTACCTCCCAATTTCGACCCAAATAAAAAATATCCGCTTATCGTATATTATTACGCTGGAACTAGTCCAACGCAGCGTATTTTCGAAAGCACCTATCCACTACAAGTATATGCTGCACAAGACTATATTGTATATACCCTTCAACCAAGTGGAACTACTGGTTATGGTCAAGAGTTCTCGGCACGCCATGTAAATGCATGGGGCATTCAAACAGCCGAGGAAATTATTGAAGGAACTAAAGCTTTTGTAGCCCATCACTCCTTTGTAGATAACAATAAAATTGGTTGTATAGGTGCATCGTATGGTGGATTTATGACACAGTATTTGCAAACTCAAACAGACATTTTTGCTGCTGCAGTGTCGCATGCAGGCATTAGCAATATCACAAGCTATTGGGGTGTTGGCTTTTGGGGATATGGATACAGCTCAGGAGCAAGTGCTGGTAGCTATCCTTGGAACAATCATGAGCTATATGTAAATCAAAGTCCGCTTTTTCAAGCCGACAAAATAACCACACCACTACTATTGCTTCACGGCACTGTTGACACCAATGTGCCCATTGGCGAAAGCTATCAAATGTACACAGCCTTGAAACTATTAGGCAAAGAGGTGGAGTTTATACAAGTGGAAGGTGAAAATCATGCCATCTACGACTATCAAAAACGTATTGGATGGAATCACTCGATATATGCTTGGTTTGCCAAATGGCTCAAAGATGATTCACGCTGGTGGGATGCTCTTTACCCAGAGCCAAACAAGTAGATGAACTATCAGTCAGACGAACTGTTAAATAGTAAGGGGAAATACAATATAAAAGGGTTTCCCTTTTTATATGAAATACATAATAAAAAATATGAATTTAGATTTAAACAAAACACTCAAACAAGTTTGCAACAGTGCAAAAGAGATAGGAGCTTACCTCAAAACCGAACAGTCTAAGCTTAAAGCATCGGCTGTAGAGATGAAAGGTTTGCGCGACTATGTATCGTATGTTGATGAGGAGGCTGAAAAACAATTAGTTGCTGCACTCAAAAACTATATACCCGATGCTGGTTTTCTTACAGAAGAGGAGACAGTTAAGCAAACCGAAAAAGAATATACATGGATTATCGATCCATTGGATGGCACATCAAACTATGTACACGGTATTGCACCTTACAACGTTAGTATTGCGCTGATGCACAAAAAAGAGATTATACTTGGAGTTGTTTACGACCCACTTTCCAACGAAATGTTTACAGCAATCAAAGGCGAGAGGGCTCACCTAAACAACGAGGTGATAAATGTAAGCACAAAAGATGAACTTAAAAATAGTTTTTTAGGATTTGGAATTCCATATCAAGTTGACAGTAAAACAGCAACTATCTTAAAGAATATTTGGGAGCATTTCGGACAGGCATCGTTCAGATTAAACGGTGCAGCAGCTATTGAACTTTGCTTTGTGGCCTGTGGACGTTACGATGCTTTTTTTCATTCAGGTTTATCAGCATGGGATGTGGCAGCAGGTGGATTTATTTTACAACAAGCAGGGGGTAAGATAACGGACTATAGCAATGGAGACAACTATATATTTGGCAAAGAGGTGGTAGCGAGCAACTCAACCATTCATACAGAAGTTATGGATAACATAATAAATCTCAATAAAGCCGATTAATACTGATAAAAGTGCAAACAGTTTTATATGCATTCTATTTTTTGTATTTTTGCGGTCGAAAAGATTGTTTTTAGAGTAAAATCATTTAATTAGAAATAATGAAAGCTTATATTTTTCCAGGTCAAGGCGCTCAATTTGTGGGTATGGGTAAAGACCTTTACAACAACTCAGAGAAAGCAAAAGAGATGTTTGAGCAAGCCAATGAAATTTTAGGTTTCAGAATTACAGACCTCATGTTTAATGGAACAGATGAGGACTTGCGTCAAACAAAGGTAACTCAACCTGCAATTTTTATTCATTCAGTAATTCTGGCAGCCACTTTAGGCGATTCGTTTAAGCCCGAAATGGTGGCAGGACACTCTCTTGGTGAGTTTTCGGCACTTGTAGCAGCAAAAGCACTTTCATTTGAAGATGGCTTGAAACTTGTGTACAAGCGTGCACTTGCTATGCAAAAAGCTTGCGAATTAGAACCATCTACCATGGCAGCAGTTCTTGGTATTCCCGATGAGTATGTTTCTAATGTTTGCGACTTGATAGATCATATTGTAAGACCAGCCAACTACAATTGTCCGGGGCAGGTTGTAATATCAGGTTCAATTGCTGGTATAGAAGAAGCAAAGGAGAAAATGATAAATGCTGGTGCAAAGCGAGTAGTATTATTACCAGTTGGTGGTGCATTTCACTCACCATTTATGGAACCTGCCAGAGCAGAACTTGCCAAAGCAATAGAAGAAACTAAAATTGCCACTCCAATTTGTCCTGTATATCAAAACGTATCTACTATAGGTGAAACAGATAGTGCAGTTATCAAAGAGAACTTGATGGCTCAATTAACTTCTCCAGTTAAATGGACTCATTCTGTAGAAAATATGATTGAAGATGGCGCAACAGAGTTTATCGAACTTGGTCCTGGTAAGGTATTGCAAGGATTAGTGAATAAAATAAACAGAGATGTAGCCACTTCGGGCATGCAGTAGGGTAAGTAGTCCTGACTTCGACAATGCATCACCCTAAAAAACGCAGCTATTCATGCGTGCCTCTGTACTCGTTGTGTCTTCTCCGAGTATCTTTGTGGTTGCGCTTCTAATAGGCTCAGGAAACACCTTACAGTAGTTATCTAAGAGCAACAATGGTAGAAGTACAGCCATTAACGCAATTAGCAATTAATAATCACTCATCACTCATTACTCATCACTCATCACCGATTTGACTTTACAAATATACTAAATGACATCATAGCTACTATAATTTACAATTGCCAGGATTGTGGTTAGAGATGTTTGTGAACAGTTCTTAATTAGTAAAATATGTAAAACTGAGGTGCTGAACAGAGATGCACAAAAGCAATAATAGATAAAATGGTTTGTGGCATTAAGTTTGCGAAATGCGGAATGGTGTAGGAGAAAAGAAAAACACCGATTGTAATTTGTCGAGATGATGGATGACTACCTCATCGGTTAAATTGTCTAATTGCAATTTGTCCGCAGAGAGTTCTCGAATTCAAATTTCCAAATAGAAATCGAGTATAGTGGTGTGTTTTAAGGATTGGATGTTAAGAGAATTAAGAAATGTAGAGCAACTTTAGCTCCATAGTATCTTACTGCCTGTAGTAACTTCGATTATAATACAACCTGTAGCTTCGTAGATGCGGACTGTTGTTATGCATATACTATTGTTTAACAAAATGTTGTAAAACTATGTCATTGGTAACGTAGTGAAAGGTTCGTTATAGCATGCTAGAAAACAAATACAGACATTTCGACTTCGCTCAATGACCTCACACCACACGCCCATACCTCATACCTCATACTACATTTTACCGCAAAGGACGCAAAGAAGGCGCAAAGAACGCTAAAACAATTGTTAATGGTACATTGTTAATGAGGAACTCGGAACTCGGGACTTGGGGAATAATTATTAATTGTTTACCCCCATGGAATAAAATCGCAGATTTAAAGGCGAAGCCGTATTCCATTAGGATTAATGTTCGATTTTCATTGTTATTACGACGGACATTTCGACTTCGCTCATCACCCACCACCCATCACCCACCACCCATCACTCATCACCCATCACTCATCTCCTCATCCATTACTCCTCACCTGTTCCCTATTTAAGTTGCAGAGCTGCAAAAATACTTTATGTGATTAAAAACGCAAATTGTAATACTCTTTGCACTAAAAGACCTTATAAACTAAGTGTATAGTTGCAATTGTCCTATTTTTTGCTTATATTGGGATAAGAATTTTATACTATTCATGTAGTCTGTCGCAGTAAAGATACGAAACTACTCGTTTTCCTATCTTCATTTTTTATCAGCCCTACATGGAAAAAGGCAATAATGCCATAAAAATTATTCTATTCTGGAAGCACATCCACTACTACAAATCAAGAGCGTGTGTTTTGGAATGAATTTAAAATACAACTATATTATATGAAAACATTCAATAGATTAAAATTTGAACAACTATCAGAAGTTACTAGCGATTATGCTCTTTCAATCTACATCCCTACCGAAGAAGGAGGAGACAACAGAAACAAAAGCATGATAAAACTCAAAAATCATCTGCAGGAGGCAGAGAAAGAACTTGAAACTATGGGTTTGAAACCGCGTGAGATTCAAGACTTTCTTCAACCCATCAGCAGAATGCTCGAAGATTCTACGCTCTTCCGAAATTTAGACAAGTCATTAGCAGTTTTCAGATGCCAATCTACTTTTGAATATTACACGCTACCCATCGAGGTAGAAGAGTTTTCGGTAATCTCTCCTATATTTCATCTTTTACCCTTGCTTCAGGTATTCAATAAAAAAGACTCCTTCTACATCTTTACCCTTAGTCAGAACAAGAACAGACTATTTGAAGCCACACAACAAGAGATTACTGAAATAGATACAGGCGAAGACTTCCCTTCTTCTTTCAAAGACTTATTAGGGAAGGATACAGTATCGCAAAGTGTAAATATTCGCAGTGTGGGTAGCAGAGGAAGGGATGGAGAGGTATATTCGTTTGGTAAAGGCGAAGCTGACATTGAAGATAAAGAGTGGAGACTTTACTTGGAAGATATCAATAGAGCACTCACCAATATTATCGGACTTGATGGAGAACCGCTTGTGATAGCTTCCGTTGAGTCAACTTTTGGTCATTTCAAAGAGTACTCTTCTTACAAGAATATATACCCTGAGTATCTATCAGGAAATTATGAAGAGGAAACACCTCAAGTAATACATGAGCGTGCCAAAGAGCTATTGCAACCCTACTTTGATGAAACCAAAGTTGATAAAAAAGAAGCGTTGATTGATGGCAATATTCCTCAAGTGTCAGACTTGAAAGAGACCATTATTGCTGCTGATGGAGGAAGAATAAGCACCCTGTTTGTTTCGAAGGGAGAACATATCTGGGGTACTTACACGCCCGAAAAAGCAGAAGTTGAGAGACACGACACCAAAAAGCCAATGGATGTTTGTTTGCTAGATATGGCTGCGCGTAAAACATTTCTAAAGGGTGGCAAAGTATTCTTAGTAGAACAAGATAACCTACCCAATAAAGACACTAAGTTAAATGCAGCATTAAGATTTTAATAATCATTGATGCGGTATAATTTAACCCACAACAATAATAAGAAAGCTGAGTCGAATCTCGGTTTTCTTATTATTATTTACATCTCATATCTTCGTCACAAAACAATTCTTTATCCTATTCATTTTTTGCACATTAGAGCAATTACAGAAAACATTATTCCACTCTAATTTGTTAGAAACAGCACATACTCAATCTACATAATAAAAGATACAACATATTTTAATATAGCACGCGATGTGCAATGATATTTTAATAGTTGTACTACAGTACTCACATTATAAAAAAATAAAATATGAAAAATGCTTACATAGCTACTTACCCTCCCCGCCAATGCGGAATTGGAACCTTTACACAAAACCTGTTTAATTCGATGACACCACCTAAGAATGGTGAGCCGCACGAGAGAAACAGCTTT
>CAZUHZ010000060.1:0-10582 GCA_964620895.1 uncultured Dysgonomonadaceae bacterium
GCACGTGCCAACCAATATTGGTGAGGCGTAGTCATTTGCATAAACTCCTTCACTTGTGCCTCAGCTTTGTCATACGATTTCCAACTATAATAAGCCTGAGCCATTAAAAACTGAGCTTCCGCTCCATATACACTCCTTGTGTCTTTTGCAATAATAGCGTAATCTTTCATCGCCTTATCCACTTCCCTCACCTGTTGATAGGCTTTACCACGTAGGTAGTGAGCTTCGGTTATTGTTTCGGGCGACAAGTTTTTGTTTTCCAATAATTGATCTACTGCACGAGTCACCTCATGGTAGTTATCTAGTTTAGTATTAGCCCTAGCTATACCTATCTGAGCAGCATGCTTGTGAGCCAGAGATTGTGCAGCGTTGTTCAAGCGAGCAAAGTGGGCTAATGCCTCTTGATAGTTGCCTCGATTATATTCGGACTGAGCTACATATACTAAAGCATTTTCAAGAAACTTGCCATTGTTAGCATCTATGACCTGTTTGAAGTGCGACATTGCTTTTGCATTGTCGCTGGCTTCATCGGCTATCACACCCAAGTAGTAATGCGCATCGCTTGCATAAGCACCATTAGGGAAGCTTTGCAAATATTTGTTGAGAGAGTTCTCCGCATCTCTTTTGGTTCCGCGCATATACAAGCTTTCTGCCGCCATATAAGTAAGGGAGTCTTGACGCAATGGAGTAATGCGCATACCACCCGGCAACGAGTTAGCATACTTTACATAAGCATCAATATCGTTCATATCTTTATAAACAGTCTCAAGTGCTTGCAAAGCCGAACGTGCATCTTCAGAGCCTGCAAAGTTTTGTATCACAGTTTTGTATGCTGTAACAGCCTGGTTGTAGCGATTGGCATTGTAGTGCAACTGTCCTAGCTGCACTCCGCCTTGCCTAGCAAGTGGACTTTGAGGGAATTCACTAATGAGCTTGTTGAGTACGTTCACAGCATCACTCTCTCTGTTGAGCATTACCAACGAACGGCTTTTCTCAAACAAAGCATCGTCGTAGTAGTGAGAATTGGGATAAGCCTGCATCAGTTTGTCCAAAGCATCTATCTTACCCTGATAGTTTCGTTGCAGTCCCATCACAAATGCGCGTTGATAGGCCGCATAGTCTGCACTAGCAGGATTTAGATTCGATGCTGCACTGTAATAACGTTCTGCATCGGCAAAGTTTCTACTAAAATAGTAGGTGTCACCAATTCGATTGTGTGCATCTGCATACTCAGGAGCATCTTTGTTGCTTTGTGCAGCAACATAGTTTATAAAAGCAGTGCGCGAAGCAGCATACTGATTTTGTTTGAATCGTGCATAACCTAAGTTGTAAAATCCAAGTGCGTAGTTTTCGTCAGACTTTGCAGCTTCTTGCGTGAAAGATTGAAAATCTGCAGAAGCTGCAGAAAAATTATTGATTCTATACTTCGATTCACCTCGCCAGAAGTAGGCACTGGTGCGTGCTTTTTTATCGTAGTTGCCCATATTAATCGATTGGTCAAAGAAATCAATTGCTTGGCTTGTGTTTCCATTTACAAATTGCTGTGTTCCTAGTTGAAACAACACCATCTGTTTGGCTTCCAATATACGGCGGGCAGGCTTGTCAATTCTATTAATAGCGGCTAGCGCAGCGTTGTAATCTTTTGTAGTAAGAAATGTTTCAGCTAGGATGTCATTTACCTGATTGGCATATTGCGAATTAGGATATTCGCGCAAGAAGTTCTCAAACAAAGTAATTGATTCACTAAAAACCGAAAAGTTTGTTTGATGCGTAAGCAATGCATAGTTGAACATAGCAGTTTCACGTGCTTCCGCATCAAAGTTGCTGCGCGACGCTGTAGCAAAAGACATTTGTGCTTTAGCTTTATCGCCCATTTTCAAATAAGCTTGTCCTAAGTAAAGATGTGCATTCTGCGCTAATGCATCATTTTCAGCTGTGGCATATTGAAACATTTTCACAGCTTCGCTCAAATTGTTTGCTTCCAAATAAGAGAGCCCCAAGAAATAAGCATCGCCTTGTAAAGGCTGTGCTACTCTTTGTTGATATCTTTCATAATAAGGTATAGCAGTTGATGCACGTCCCAATCTATAGTTGCTGTTTCCTAATATTCGATACATCTCAGCGGTGTGTTCGCTTGTAGGATATCTCTTTATAAAAGCATCGGACAAACGAATAGCTCCTTCTAAGTCCTCTTTCAAGAAAGTTGATTGAGCTGTATAAAAAGCCACCTCCTGCTCATATTCACGATTGTTGGCTACTCGACCAAAACGTTCGAGTGCTTTGTTATAGTTACCATTACTATACTCAACATATCCGTAGTAGAAATTACCAGCATCTCGATACTTTTTGCTATTTTGTGCTAACAATCCAAATAGGCGTGCAGCTTTATCTTTATTGCCTGTTTGCAATTGTGCATAAGCCAATCGAAAACTATAATCTTCTTGCTCTTCAAGGCTCAAGTAATCTAGGTTGGCTTGCTCTAACCAAAAGATGGATTTACCCCACTCTTTCTCGTCGAAATGATATGACCCAATTAGAAACTTTGTTTGATTGTGATGAATTGTTTCAGGATAGTTGCTTAGGAACTCCTTCATTATTACATCACTATTCAGTGTGTTTCGATAGAAAGCGGACGCTGCCATCAAATACGCAGCTTCCTCTACTTGAATAGCGTTGGTAGCTTGTTCACTATATTTAGACAACAAATCAAATGCTCCCGTATAGTTTTTCTCGTAAAACATCTGTTTCCCTTCATCAAACAACTTTTGGGGGGCTTCTTTAGTAGCTGTTCTTTGCGCAGTTGCCATCGAAAATATTCCGATTACACTCAACAACAAAATTATTTTTTTCATATAGCTAATGTTTGTAGTTTTTCAACTCCTTTTTTAATTGATGTTAGACCGAAGTCATCTGGATTTAATTCATGCTTAGGTATAAAAATTAATTCCAACACATCGTCTTGTGCTTTTATATTACTAAAATCGTCTATTTTACATTCAAAGAACATATCCATGGTATGCACTTCGAATCCCGAATACTCATAAATATTGGGGATAGAAAATATATATTTAAGAGAATCTATCTCTAAACGTGTTTCTTCTAGTATCTCACGACGGACTGTCTCTTCGATAGTTTCATGCATTGCTGCAAATCCGCCTGGCAAGTCTAATGTACCTTTTGCAGGGTCTTTTGCTCTACGTGCAACAAGCACCTCTCCCTTAGAGTTCTCAATTACTGCAACTATTGCAGCAGCAGAATTGAAATAGTAGATAAATCCGCACTTAGCGCATTTCTTGGACTCATTGTTATTGATATTGAATTCTTTAGAGCCACATCGAGGGCAAAACTTGAAGAGAGATAAAGGATGGTTCATAATATTGTAAACTGTTTTTTTAATTCTAGCAACGAATATACAAAAAAACATCCCAACCTTATATTGAAAACTCAATAATAAAATTGGGATGAGTTAACCCGTACTATTCACGTTTTTAGCTTTGCGTAGATGCAAGGCGTCGAACTTCGCCGATATAGGCTCCACTATTTCAAGGAGTTTGCTGGCGAAGCAGATGCGTATCCTTCGACTCCGCTCAGGACTCAGATAAAAGCGAACATACCCAAAACTGGGTGTAAAAATCAATACTTATAAATCGATAAGTTACTGATTAATAGCATTACATTGCGCTTGTTAACAATAATGTGATGAATAATGCGGATTAAATTAACCGTAATTTAGTACCTGGTCTTCAGAGCAATCTTACCCAACTCTTTCAATTCATCTTGTTCGGTAAAGATGGTTCGCCCTTTCTTGGATATAACTTCCCAAGCTATTTTGCTTGTTATATCATCTACAGCACCAGGAGTTGAAGCGTCGTCCACCATATCGAAGCTATCATTGTCATTCATCACTACAGGTTGTCTGTAGTCTTGGTGCACCACCAAAAGATCGCCCCTTCCATTTATAGCTGCGCGATATATCTCTTGTAGGTCTGTGAGAACATTGCCTTGCGAAACTGCTTTCTTAACCTCTTCAATAGCTTCACCTCTTCTTTTGGATTGTAGTTTCTCAATCAATTTCCACGTCTCTTTCACAATGTAGTGTGGAGTGTTTTTGTTAGAGTTAATCGTCACATAACCGTGGTATAAATTGGGTATGTCAGCCACTTGCATCAGCTTGTAATAATTGTCTTCAGTAGTAACCACAACACACTTCAAGTCTGTTTCTTTGTGCATCCTTACAAGCGACTTATCAATTTCGTTAAAGAAATTACGGGTCAGGTCGTCAACATATTTTGCATCGCCCAATTTTTCGGGATAAAGAGTCGCTGGAATATTTTCGGTGAAGGGGAAATCGTTATTCTTTACTTCTTGAATAATTGAATCGTTGACAGCTTCATACAAGGTTACTTTGTTTTGAGACAACACCATAATTAAATAGGGTTCGCTTCGGTTGTATGCTTTTATAAGCGGACGAATAGCAAACTGAGTAGATATATTAACCCTGTTGCTCGCTGCCACCCAAGGAGATTTTACAATTTCTTGTGTATCGTTAGATAAGAAAATATGCAGACTGTCTAAGTTTGCATTGATATCTATTTCATTTCTTACACTCTTAATTTTATTCAACAGACCCTCCACTGATTTTCTATCATACTCTTTCGATACCCTATCGTGTGCTTCTTTCAACAAATTCTTCAACAAGATTTTATCTTGTTCAGTATTTGGACGTGTACGATGTGTATTCATAGAAATTGATACACACGGATTGTTTTTCTCCGCACCTAACTGCTGTAATGTTTCTTTTAATGCCATAATTTATTTTTTTATGTGTTCCTTTTGGGTTTTCTATGCGTAGCTACGCACTAAAACACAATTAGTATAAGAAAGTGTCTATTCTATAAACACTTGTTCTTGTATAATGTTTGTAGATGATAAAAAGGAAAAGGTAAAAAGTTTATTTTAGCCCAAACTTAATCAATTCTTTAGTAAATATTGAAGTGCTTTATGACCTCATTATGATGGTACTAACGTTACACTCGAAGGAATATCTTTTTCTTATAAAGAAGATACAAGAACATCCATTTTACAAATATGGTGCACACTCCCAAAACAACAATTCCGTAGGGTTCACCAACTAATTGACCCAACCACCCAAAAAACGCTGAGGTGGTGTATGCCCAATTGATAAAGACTCCCGAAATATAGATTAATATGGAGTTCATTCCAACAACTTTAAAGAAGAAAGCCCATTTTTTATAACCCAACACATCAATCACATAATAGAAAAAAGACATGAAAAGCAAACTAAGACCTCCAACGTGAAATACAAATGAACTTGACCATAGGTTCTTATTGATAGGGAAGTCGAGATTCCATAGTTGTGCCAATCCAAGCAAAACGATTCCAACAACTGCCATCAACAGTGTTTTTCGTGTTTGTGTGAATTTTCTACTCCGAAGCAAGTTGCCTGTGAATATCCCTAGCAACCCAGTGCTGATAGCTGGTATGGTTGACATTAATCCCTCTGGATCATGAACACCCGAATAGAGCAACTTGCCTGGTATAACTAGGCTATCAATGTACGATGCAAAATTACCCTCCATAGTTAAGTCTCCCATTGGAAATCCTGGAGCTGATGTAAATTTCAACAATAACCAGTAGCCAATCAATATGCCAATAAACCAAATATATTGGAATGTTTCTCTAGCATACAAATAGATGATATTGGCAAACATATAAGCTAAACCAATTCTACCTAATACACTCGGGAGTCGTAAATTATCTATAGATGGTAACTCATGAAGTCCATTGTTGTAGATAACACCTAATAAGACTAGAATTAATCCTCTTTTTATCACACGAAGAAGAAGCTGCTTGCGACTTTTCCCTTTCTTTCTTTGGCTTTCAACCGAAAAAGGAGTGGAAACCCCTGCCATAAATAAGAACAACGGAAAAATCAAATCGTACATGGTAAAACCATTCCATGCTGGATGTGTTAATTGGGCGGCAATTCCGTTCCAAATGGGAGAACCAGTTATTTTAGCTAAATTGCTAAACACACCGCCAGCTCCCATAATCCAAAACATATCAAACCCGCGCAATGCATCTAATGAGTATAGACGTTGCGATGCAGGAACTCCTTTTGTTGCATTCATAACATAATAAGTTGAAAGTTAGATTTTTGTTTTATTCTGATTGATTATTCTGAAAAAATACTCTTTAACCCGTATTATTCACGTTTTTAGCACCAGCGTAAATGCTGGGGCGTCGAACTCCGCCGATATAGGCTCCACTATTTTCAAGGAGTTTGCTGGCGAAGCAGATGCGTAACCTTCGACTCCGCTCAGGACCCAGATAAAAGCGAACAAAGCAAAAGCTGGGTGTAAAAATCAACACTTATAAATCAACAAGTTGATGATTAAAAGATGCTATTGCGCTTGTTAACAATAAGGTGACGAATAATACGGGTTATCGCATTTTTACTTGCACTATATTGGTAGGAGGCATATCTCTATTACGCTTCTCTACTGCCTCAACCACATTGTCGGCAAGCGCATCAAAAGCCATTCCAGTTATACTATCTGTGTTCAATGCAACAGGTTTGCCCTCGTCGCCACCTTCGCGAATGCTTTGCACCAAAGGAATTTGTCCTAATAGGGCATATCCTTCCTTTTCGGCTAGTTGCTTACAACCATCTTTCCCAAAGATATAATATTTATTGTCTGGTAGCTCGGCAGGTGTAAACCAAGCCATGTTTTCTACTAAACCAAGGATGGGCACGTTTACTTTATCAGCTTTAAACATGCTAATACCTTTTATTGCATCAGCTAGTGCCACTTCTTGCGGAGTACTTACAATTATTGCACCACCTATTGGGAGTGTTTGCACTAGTGTAAGGTGAATATCGCTTGTGCCTGGTGGAAAATCAATAAGGAAATAGTCTAACTCACCCCAGTCAGCATCACCAATCAACTGTTTCAGGGCATTGCTAGCCATAGCACCACGCCATACCACAGCATCTTCTTTGTTGACAAAGAAACCAATCGATAGCATTTTCACACCGTATTTGTTGATAGGCGAAATAAGGTCGCGCCCATCTTTTTTCTCTAGTATTGGTCGTGCACCTTCTGTAGAAAGCATTTTAGGAATAGAAGGTCCAAATATATCGGCATCGAGCAAACCTACTTTGTATCCTTTTTGAGCTAGTGCAATAGCAAGATTGGTGCAAACAGTGCTTTTACCTACACCACCCTTACCCGATGCAACTGCAATAATGTTTTTCACTTTAGGTAATAGCTGTGATACAACTGGGCGAGGCGCCTGTCTAGATTTCACCGAGATGTTACCTTTTATTTCTATGTCCTTGTCAGCATGTGTCAAAATAGCTTGTTCGCACATTTTGACAACCGATTTAATAAACGGGTCGTTTGGACGTTCGGTAATAAGCGAAAATGTCACTTTCATACCATCAATTTTAATGTCGTCTTCTACCATGCCCGACGACACAATATCTCTGCCTGTACCTGGATAACGCACATGTTTGAGTGCGTCTAAAATTAGATTTGGATATATTGCCATGTTGTTTTTATTTTGTCAATTCATCTGTCTGCCAGTCTTTAATGAGATTGATCAGGCAGGTGAATCTATTGTTATGATTATTATAAATGCGTCCTTATTAAACTACATCTTATTTAGAATGATTGCAATTTAGCAATTTATTTAGAGACTCGTAATTTTTTCGATTATTAAATTCTAATTCTATTAAAACTGCGGTACTCATCATATTCTATTTCCACATCAGGTTCTATCCACTCATCTTTCTTAGGACAGATATATTTAATATACTTAATGTTGAACCCTCTTCCTAACCATTGCTTTTCGTAGAATGTTTGAATAGACAATATGTTGCTTTCTATGTCTGAGTTGTATAAATCGTCAGTATCGAACAGCACCTTAAGCTCATTTTCCTCAATCATTGCTTTGGTATAGGTGTATAGAAAATTGCTGTCTGTTTTCAAATGGATGAGACCGTCTTCAACCAATATCTTGCTATACTCTTTCATAAACCGACAAGATGTAAGACGCTTGTTCACCTTCTTCATTTGCGGGTCGGGAAATGTAATCCAAATTTCAGATACTTCATTAGGGTCAAAAAAATGAGCAATCATCTCAATGTGCGTTCGCACAAAAGCCACATTCTCCAATTTATTCTCAACCGCATCAGATGCACCGCTCCACATACGCGCACCTTTTATGTCCATTCCTATGAAGTTCTTGTTGGGATAATAGCGCGCCAATCCTACGGTATATTCACCTTTACCACACCCTAGCTCCAACACAATAGGGTTGTCATTCTTAAAATACTCTCTCCCCCACTTTCCTTTCAGAGGAAAAGAAGTTTTTTGCAGTTCCTTAAATGTGTATTGAAATACATTTTTATAAGCTGCCATTTCGGCAAACTTTGCCAATTTATTTTTCGCCATAAAGTAATTTCTAATTGAGCCACAAAGTTAAACAAATTGTCTTAGTTGACAATCGAGACGTTTTAGGTTTGACTTTCAGTTTTTTTGTGTTTTGACACGCACTTATAAACTGCTATGATGTTTAATTGATTTCAGTAATAAAAGTAGCTTGAAAGGAATATTTTGTTTGCATTTGCATGTTTTATATAAGTATGTGTAGCATATTGATTATTAGCATTGCGCCCACAACCAGTGAATAAAGTATAAAAAGATGCTATATTCGAGAGATTCAATTAAAAATAATTTATGCGATTCAATTTAATACTTACCTTTGTTGTAGCAAAGAAACATAAAAAAACTTTTTATAATTATGAATGTAAAAGACGTAATGGCTCAATTAGCCGCAAGACATCCTGGAGAACCCGAGTTTCACCAGGCAGTTAAAGAAGTACTCGTATCTATTGAAGATATTTACAATGAGCATCCGGAATATGAAAAAGCAGCTATACTTGAAAGAATTATAGAACCAGATCGCATTTTCACTTTTCGCGTTCCATGGGTTGATGATAATGGTCAAGTACATGTAAATATTGGTTATCGAGTACAATTTAATGGAGCTATTGGTCCATACAAAGGCGGAATTCGTTTTCATCCATCAGTAAACCTTTCTACATTAAAGTTTTTAGGTTTTGAACAAACATTCAAAAATGCACTTACCACACTTCCTATGGGAGGTGGCAAAGGAGGGTCAGACTTTTCACCAAAAGGACGTTCTGATGCAGAGATAATGCGTTTCTGCCAAACGTTTGTAAGTGAGATTTGGAGAAACTTAGGTCCAGACACTGACATCCCCGCTGGCGATATAGGTGTAGGTGCACGTGAGGTTGGGTATATGTACGGCATGTACAAAAAACTAGCACGCGAACATACAGGTACCTTCACAGGAAAGGGACTTTCGTTTGGAGGTTCTAAGCTACGCCCAGAGGCTACAGGGTTTGGAGCTCTCTACTTTGTAAATCAAATGTGTGAAACACACAAAATTGACTTAAAAGGTAAAACAGTAGCCGTTTCAGGTTTTGGAAATGTTGCTTGGGGTGCTGTTACAAAAGCAACTGAGCTAGGAGCTAAGGTTGTAGCTATATCAGGTCCAGATGGATATGTATATGACGAAGATGGTGTAAACACACCCGAAAAGATAGCTTATATGGTAGAGTTGCGCAACTCGGGCAATGATGTTGTTGCGCCTTACGCCGAGAAATATCCTAATGCTAAATTCTTCGCAGGTAAGAAGCCTTGGGAGTGCAAAGTGGATATAGCATTACCTTGTGCTATACAAAACGAGCTAAACTTAGACGACGCAAAGCAACTAAAAGAAAATGGTGTAACATTGGTAGCTGAAGTTTCTAATATGGGATGCACAGCTGAAGCTGTTGATTTCTTCCTAGAAAACAAGATGTTGTTTGCTCCAGGTAAAGCAGTTAATGCAGGTGGTGTAGCATGTTCAGGCTTAGAGATGACACAAAATGCCATGCACTTATCGTGGACCAACGAAGAGGTTGACAAATGGTTGCATCAAATAATGAATGATATACACACGCAATGTGTAGAGAATGGAAAAGATGGTGACTATAACAACTATGTGAAAGGTGCAAATATTGCAGGCTTCATGAAAGTTGCTGAGGCTATGATGGCGCAAGGTGTTGTTTAATATTTTGGGTAGAAAAGCTAAAAACCTTGTCTTTTTCTTATCCAAAACCATTAGAATTCTGTTTAAAATAAAAGCAAACAACTTAAAAGAACAGATTCACACACTCTGAAAAATCATACAAATTAAAGTCGCATTGGAGATTAGGTCTGCTGTGCGACTTTTTTCGTGAATAAAGGATTAGTAGGGATCACCAGTAAAAGTATGTGTTTGCTTTTACATTTAATTGTCATCCGCTGGCGCAGACATTTGTTTGTGCCATTTATTACTTTATTGCCTAAGGTACGGATGAATATCCGCGCCAGCTGGTGCTACAACATGCTAGAAAGGTTTGACAGATTCCTCACTTGCGTGTCGGAATGACAAGGGATTTCACCACATTAACAATTCACCATTAATTTACCAGTACCACTCCTAT